>JAEZRL010000153.1 GCA_023440945.1 Bacteroidota bacterium | reverse complement strand
CATAAATTCCGTCTTTTTGATTTTTCGTGTACGTCCCTACCAACATGTAAAAGATAGGATTTTGGGAAATGCAGAAACAGACACAATACAAACAGCAAAGGCCATTAAAAAACGCATATACAGTTTCATAGATTATTTATAGTTTAATTATTCAAAACATTTTTTTGGTACAGGGTGCAGCAACTCCGGTTAAGCATCGTTGCGTCGCATTTCGTTCATCTGCATTGCAAGCATTAAGCAAACGCAACAATATTATATACGGGCAAGATAATAATATGAAATATAAAGAAAAACAAAAAAGATCACCAACGATCGTTGTGTTTTTCATTTTCTCTGTGATTAACAGGTAAAGCAAAACTAAAAACAGAACCCTCTCCCAATTTACTTACAACCCACATCCTTCCGCCTTCTCTTGTTACTATTTCATGAGAAATATAAAGCCCTAAACCAAGCCCTGGAAAAGTGTTTTGTGTTTCAGTGCTTACACGGTAAAACTGATCGAAAACCCTCAAAATATTTTCTTCGTGAATACCTATTCCAAAATCCTGAACAGAACAGATAATTTCACCGTTCTCTTTATGCGTCGAAATAATAACTTTATCGGATTGAGGAGAATATTTAATGGCGTTTGTAAGCAGGTTAGATAAAACCTGTTCGATGCGATACCTGTCTGCATAGATTGCACCAACTTCCGAAAGTTTTTTTATGATAACATGTTTTGCAGTTGTTCTTTGTATTTGCTCAACCGTTTCTTCAACAAGATTATTAAAGTTGAAAAAACTTTCATTAAACTGCAATTTTCCCGCCTGGATCTTAGTAACATCAAGCAGGTCGCTAATGAGGATGGTAAGCTTGTTTATCTGCGCATTCATTTTATTGAGCATCAGCACTTCTCTTTCTTCTCCTTTTTTATTAAAACTTTGCTCCAGTATTTGCGCAAAACCTTTAATGCTTGTAACGGGTGTTTTTAATTCATGACTCGCAATACCTATAAACTCATCTTTTTGTTTTTGAAGCTGTATTTGTTTAGTAACATCAACAGCCATAT
Organism: Bacteroidota bacterium; assembly: GCA_023440945.1. Taxonomy (GTDB): domain Bacteria; phylum Bacteroidota; class Bacteroidia; order Chitinophagales; family Chitinophagaceae; genus JAEZRL01. The sequence continues at coordinate 4,813 of JAEZRL010000153.1, read as the reverse complement.
TCAAAATGGCGTATATTTTTCCTGATTCATCGTGTAAAGGCTTATAAGTGAAATTGAACCAGAAAGATTGTAGCTTTCCGTTCACTATCAGATTCGCTTTTTGGGCATCAGCATGATAAGGAATACCGGTAGTATAAACTTCGTTTAAGAGATCAAGAAAAGGCTGGCCTTCCAGTTCAGGCAACGCATCTGCTAATTTTTTCCCAACAACAGAAGCATCTTTTCCCCACAGTTTTAGCATCGCTTCATTTGCAACTTCGATTATCATTTCTTCACCCGCATACAATGCTGTTGCCATCGGCGCTTCAAGAATTAATTTGCGGAAACGGTTTTCACTTTCTTCCAGTTTCTTCTTCGCTAAAACCTGTGCCGTAACTTCAATTGAAACCAAAATAACACCACTTACGCTTCCATCAGTTTCTCTTGCTGGAGTAAACATATAGTTGTAGAATCCATCTGTTAAAACACCATCCTTATAGATTTTTGCAAGCTCTTCATAACCAAAAAAAGGTTGGCCTGTTGTGTACACTTCCTTCATAAGAGCCGGAAAAGGTTGATCTTTTATTTCCGGCAAAGCTTCTAATAATCTCAATCCAATCACTCTTTCGGTTTGCCCCCAAATATCTAATAAAGGTTTATTGGCAAATTCAATTATAAAATGGTCCCCTCTAAAAACTCCTATTGCTACTGGTGCCTGCGCAACCATTGTACGGAAACGTTTTTCACTTTCTATCAACGCTTTTTGTGCTTCAATCTCCGGACGAAGATCACGGCTGATAGTAGCTCGTCCCTGAAGTTCGCCTGTAAGCACATCCTGCACCATCATAGTTGTGCCCAGAATTGGAATCGCTTCTCCTGTTTTAAAATGACGATACAAAACTTCACCGGTCCATTTTCCTTCGGTAAAAAGACTTGTCCTTATTTCAGTTTTTAATTTATCCAGCTGAGTGGGCATAACGTATTCACTATTATGTCTTTTAGCCTGTTCGAGATTATCAAGACCCATCATTTTTAAACCGGCCGCATTAACATAAGAAACATTGCCTTCTGAATCGGATAAGCTTACGAAATCGTTAATGTTCTCAAGCAGGAAAAGAAGCTTTTGCTGTTCTTTCTGTGCTTCAATTTCAGGACGAAGATCACGCATCACAGAACCGATTGCCAGCGGTTTTTTTGTACCAGGATCATCTATCCTTATCGCATAATTGTGCACCGGTATTTTATCCCCTGTCTTTCTGTTTTTTATACCAATCCTTCCCGACCATTTGCCCTCTTGTTTTACAGTTTGTGCAACTTCATTCATTACGATTTCTAACTGATCTTCTGTATGAAATTCCTTTATGTGTATATTATTCAATTCTTCATGTTCACCTAATCCCGTTAATTTTCTGCCTGCTTTATTCATGTAGATCAAATGTCCATCCATATCCAGGATGAACATAATGTCCACGCTGTTATCAACCAGCGATAACAATTTCAGTTGCTCTTCCTGTGCCGCTTTTTCTGAACGCAGATCACGAATGGTTACTCCTCTTAAGCGAATCTCTCCTGTCGCTGAATCTTTTATTGTTATCATTTCTGCATTGCAGGGAATAGATTCTTTTGTTTTGAAGTGCTGCAGATAAAGCGTACCTGTCCATTTGCCTTTGTTGAATAACTCAGGAAGAATTTCCTGCTGCAAACGATGAAAATGCTCGGGTGCATAAAAATCTCTTACCTCAAATTGAGTAATGTTTGTATTCGCATCGAGCCCTACAAGATCGCGGCCTGTTTTATTAAGATATTTCAGCTTGCCTTTAGCTGTAGCGAGGGCCATAAAATCGAGGCTGTTATCAACCAGAATCAATAGCATTTGCTGTTCATGACCATCCAAAACTTCTTTTGTAATATCCTGAACAATTCCTTCAAAATGGTGGGCAATATTTTGTGAGTTGAAATAAGCTTTGCCTTTGTAACGCAACCATCTTAACTGTTTATCTTCTTCGGTCGTGAGTCTGAATTCGATATTCAACTCACCATTTGAAGAAGGCCGAAGAGCTGCATTGAATGCCTCTTGCAAATTCTTTGCATCGGCAGGATGAACATGTTTCAAAAACTTATTAAAGTCAATACTTTTTTCATTTATAAAACCGCTGAGTTTACAACCATTATCATCCCATTCTATGCTATTGGTTTGTGAATGATAAGACCAGGTTCCTAACCCTGCAGCTTCCAGCGCAAATTTAAAATGCACCTCATTTTCCTGTTTTTCTTTTTCGAGTTTATGCTGATAGCTAAGATCGAGCATAGAGCCAACTATTCGCACGGGATCGTCTTTTTCAAAAATGATAAAACCGCGATCAAAAACATGGGTGAAAGAGCCATCAGAACGAAGAAAACGATATTGATCCGACCAGTTGCGAATTTTATTATTAATAGCATGATGAATACCTTTAACAACACGCCCTCTGTCATCAGGATGAATCTTGTTATGCCACCAGTCAATCTTTGTTTCCGTATCATTTTCCTCGTAGCCGAAAATTATTTTGAGATTATCGTTCCAGGAGAGTTTATTGGTCGCAAGTTCCCAATCCCATATTGCATCATTTATAACCGAAGCTGTTTGCATCGATGAACTGTCGGTATTCATATGATATTGAAAGTATGTGTTTTAAAAATAGCTATAAAATATTTTTGTAGTATCGCTACTCCTAAACCCGTAAGATTTTTAAAACTAGCAAGTTTTCCCACCAATGCCAAATAGCGATAAGAATGTAAAAGTGAATGACAAACACACTTCCTGCAGATAACTAAAGCCTTATATTAATACTATAGCTATACAAAAAAAGCTTCAAATATTATCACTCCACTGTTACACTCTTGGCAAGGTTTCGGGGTTTATCTACATCCAGATTTTTTGCAACACCGATATAATAAGCGAGCAACTGCAAAGGAATAACACTAAGCATTGGGGCAACAATTTCATCTGCAGTTGGAACGATTATAACATCATCTACAAGTGTTGATGTAACGGTATCACCTTCTGTTATAACAGCTATCACTTTTCCTTTGCGAGCTTTTATTTCCTGTATGTTGCTGATAATTTTTTCGTGATAAGAATCTTTTGTAGCTACAAAAACAACAGGCAGATTTTCATCCACAAGCGCAATAGGGCCATGCTTCATTTCGGCAGCAGGATAACCTTCTGCATGAACATAAGAAATCTCTTTCAGTTTTAATGCGCCTTCAAGTGCTACAGGAAAATTATAACCGCGACCAAGATATAAAAAGTCGTTTGCGTTTTTATATTTTTCTGCCAATGCTTTTATTACATCATTTTGGTTCAATACTTCTTGCACTTTATCGGGAATAGCTGCAAGTTCTTTACATAAAACATAAAAACGTTCATGACTTAAGGTGCCTTTATCATAACCAATTTTCAAAGCAGCCATTGTTAATACCGCAAGTTGTGCAGTAAAAGCTTTTGTGCTTGCAACGCCAATTTCAGGACCAGCATGGGTATAAGCACCTGCATGAGAAATGCGTGCAATAGAAGAGCCAACAACGTTTACTATACCGAGAATGATGGCACCTTTGTTCTTTGCATTTTCAATAGCGACAAGTGTATCTGCCGTTTCACCACTTTGCGATATAGCGATGATAACATCACCTTGTTGAATAATCGGATTGCGGTAACGAAATTCTGAAGCATATTCCACTTCAACAGGAATGCGGCAAACTTCTTCAATAATATATTCAGCTATCAACCCTGCATGCCAGCTTGTTCCGCAGGCAATAACGATAATACGATTGGTATTGATGATTTGCTCTTTGTATTTCTCAATACCACTCATGGTGATGGATGGTTTTTCTGCATCCAAACGGCCGCGTAAACAATCGAATATGGTTTGAGATTGTTCAAAAATTTCTTTCAGCATGAAATGTTCATATCCGCCTTTTTCAATGGCGGCAAGTTCCATATCAAGCTTTGTTATGAAAGGTGTTTGCTTATCGTTGCCAAGGTTTTTTAGAATGAGCTCATCGGGTTTTACAATGGCAATCTCATAATCATTTACGTAAACAACTTCTTTTGTGTATTCAATGATAGGTGAAGCATCTGATGCAAGAAAATGTTCGCCTTTACCAATGCCTATTACAAGCGGACTTCCTTTACGTGCAGCAATAATGGTTTCAGGATCATTTTCATCGATTAATAAAATGCAATAAGCACCAACAATACGTCGCAATGCAATGCGCACTGCTTCTTCCAAAGAGCAGTTATTGTTCTTCTTAATATCTTCAATAAACTTCAGTAATACTTCTGTATCAGTATCACTTTCAAAACTGTAACCTTTCTTTTGCAATTCACTTTTTATCTGCGCATAATTCTCAATGATACCGTTGTGAATCATAGCAATTTCACCGTTTTGGGATCTGTGCGGATGCGCATTTCTGTCACTCGGCTCACCATGCGTTGCCCATCGTGTATGCCCAATACCAATATTACTGTGCAGATCTTTCCCTATAACAAATTCTTCCAGGTCGGAAACTTTTCCTTTTTTCTTATACACCTTCAAACCACCATTCAATAAAGCAACACCAGCGCTGTCGTAACCGCGATATTCAAGTCTTTTCAAGCCTTTCAGAATAACCGGATAAGCCTCCCTCGATCCTGTATAACCAACAATCCCACACATATTTTTTCTTTTTAAACAGGCTGCAATATATTTATCAATTCTAAAAACAAGAATTAACCTTTCGGCTTAGACTACTTTTATGCTCAACCAATTTAACTGTTCTGACGATTATATTTTAGAAGATGAACGTGCTTTAC
>JAEZRL010000152.1 GCA_023440945.1 Bacteroidota bacterium | reverse complement strand
CACCGGGACATTCACCAAACAAACCGGTACAGGCAATACCACCAATAATATTACATTCAACAACGATGGTACGATGAGCTTTAAATCCGGTGTATTTTACAATGGTGGTGTGATGGTTAATACTTCCAGCCTTAAGTTTGGCGGTGGAACATTTCGTAATGGAGCAACTGCTACTTTCAATTCAGGAACCACTGTCTCCGGTAATGGAACAATCATTCAATATTACAACACATTAAGCGTAAATGTTAGCCTCGATATTCCTTCAACAGTTGCAGTAACTATTAATAACGGTAATATCAATGGAACAGGATCGGTTAAAATTAACGGCTCTTTGCTTTGGGATGGCGGAACTTTATCTCTGCCTGCAATTTTACAAAATGGTTCAACTGCTACTATAGCAGGCTCAGTTACTTTAAGCAACTCCCTTACCAATAACAGTACGATCAACTGGAATGATGGCTATTTCACTTTCAACGCGGGCACGTTGTTCAATAACAAAATCTTTAATGTAAATGGGAACAACACGTTATACTATTCAGGTGCAGGAGGAACTTTTAATAATCAAAGCAATGGAATCTTTTCAAAATCTTCAACCGGTGTTACCACTGTAAATATTCCTTTTATAAACGCCGGAGAAATTAATGGTACCGGAACATTATCTTTTGGAAACAATCTCACAAATAAAGGTGTATTTGCTCCCGGCAAACCAATTGGCATATTAACTACAGGGGCTAATTATGTGAACAAAAAATTAGAGATACAAATGAAAAACGGATCCGGTGCAGGTACAGGTAATGATGAATTAGTAGTGAATGGGAACGTTACGCTTGGTACACCGCTTGAAATAATAAGAACGGGTATTGTACCTAAAGGAACCTATACCATTCTTTCCTGTACCGGAACTATCACAGGAAGCTTTAAAAAGATAACAGCTCCCGATGGATATAAAGTTGTAAAAAGTGGCAAAGAAATGCTTGTAAAGGTTCCCGATCCTTTCGTTAGCATTAACGATACATTTGTAACAGAAGGCAACAGTGGCACAAAGAAGATAAAATTTGTTGTAAGTCTTGCTTATCCTTCCAACGTTACCACAACAGTAAATTATCAAACAGCAAATGGTACAGCTACAACAGCCAATAATGATTATGTGGCCTCAAGCGGTACTTTAACTTTTGCTTCCGGCAAGGTGACAGATACGATAGAAATAACTATAAAAGGTGATAAACAAACAGAGCCGGATGAATATTTTTATGTAAATCTTTCTAATCCTAACCGGCTTGTTTTAAAGAAATCGCAGGGAAAAGGAACGATTAAAAACGACGACGGTTCAGCAATAAATTCTGCAGAGCAATTACAAGTAAACAATGGTCAACTTAGTGCACCTGTTATTATTCCGAATCTTATCAGAAGAAGTGACCTCTGGAAAATACAAGGACTGAGCAATTCCAGGAATTCAGTTACGGTTGCAGATGTAAATGGTATGGTTGTATTGAAGATTGATAATTATCAAACTGATGCAGATGTATCAAAACTTACCCCCGGCATCTATTTCTATCACATTACAAAAAAAGATAAGGATGGAATGTTGAGGGTTTACAACGGTAAGATGATGATAACAGAATAATGTATTCGAAGTTTCTTTTGAAAAGACTGTTCAATTAAAAAGAACAGTCTTTTTCATAGGTACTATATTTCAATTTCATTATGCACCATCTGCCTTTCAGCGCACTTTGCAATTTTCAAAAAATGTTGCTCGTACTGATCAATGATAGTATCCCAGTTATATAATTCTTTTATCTTGCAAACATTGTTGCTGACCATAGTAGAAAACGATTTCTTATCAATAGTTTCAACCAATTCCTTTACCTGCGCTGCATCTGTAAAATAAAATGCATCCTCGTTCAAAATAGATTCATTAAAAACATTATTATGCGCACAGATCAGGGCAGAGGAACCCATCGCTTCAAGCAAAGATGGATTTGTTCCGCCTACTGTATGCCCATGAAAATATAAGTTGGAAAAACACCTCAAATTATTCAGGATATTAATATCATATATTCCACCTGCAAACCGGATATGGTCAAATGCTTTATACTTTTGTTTCAGGTATTCGCCATATTTCGTTTTGTGTTTTCCTACCACTATAAAAGGTCTTAAACCTGCAGCAGCAACACCGTCTAAAATTATTTCAATGCTATTTTCAGGCTCAAGCCTTGCAATAAGCATATCATACCCGTAAGGCAGAACAGCATATTTTCCTAATGTACTTTCATCAGGGTCTTCAAAAACATGCGATCCATAAGGAATATACACTGATTGTTTCGTGTATTTTTTTTGCAAATACTTTTGAATACCTATAGAATCCGCAATCAGGTAATTGCTGTACTTAACACCCAACTTCTCCGCAAATTTCAAAAAGCGCTGAACCTTTTTTGAATATTTCGTCCGCTTCCACTCTAAGCCATCCATATTCGTGGTTATAACCGATTGTTTTGGCAATAACCATCCCCAAACCGAACTGCTGGTATAACCTAACTGGAGAATAACATCATAATCCTGTTTGCGTGCATGAAGAATACAATTCAAATCGTACAAAAACTGCCCGGCAGTGCCTACCCTGTCTTCCCAATCCGTGCAGTGAACGATCTTTACACCTTTCCAAAACTTTTCCTGGTAAGGATGGGTATGCGAATTATAAACCGTAATGTCGTGACCTCTTTCGGCCAAACCGACGGCAACATATTCAGCAAACTGCTCAAATCCCCCGTAAAAGTTCGGTATTCCTCTCGATCCTATTATCGCTACCTTAAGCATGCTGCTGACGTAAATTTTTTTTCCCTGTTAACTGTAAATATTTATCCGCTATTTCAGGCCAGGAGTAATGTGCAGTCACAGTTTGATAAGCTGCCTGCCTCACTCTTTCAATGGCATTATCTTGAAATAACAACATAACTTTTTTTGCAAGGTCTGCTGCATCACCATCTCTAAAAATCATACCATTCTCCCCATCACAAATTATTTCCCTGTTTGCGGGCAGATCAGAAACTACTACCGGCAATTGATAACTCATGGCCAGCAACAAAACACCGCTTTGAAATATTTTCCTGTAGGGAAGGATAAGCGCATCACATTTTTCAAATAGAAAGTTTCTTTCTTCATCCGTAATATATCTTATTACCAGCTTCACCCGATCTTCTATTGCAAGTTCCTTAATGATTGCCCGGTAATAAACCATATCATCTTTCTGAGGGCGGCCCGCAACGATAACTTTATACTCTGAAGGCAAATAAGGAACAGCTTTAAGCAATACATCCAGGCCTTTAACCCGTTTTATTTGTCCAAAGAAAAGAAGGTATTTATAACGAGGATCAAAAGCAAGCTCATCTGAAAAAAAATCTGTTCTTCTAACCGCAGAAACAAAGGGAATGTAATTGCCATGCGGTATTACCTGCAATTTCTTCTTTTCGTTTTCCTTCAAGCTTTTAATAAGAGTCCTCTCCGAAGTTCTATTATGAACGACCAGCTTTGCAGATAATTTATATATCTGTTTCTTAAAAAAACCCACATCTGCATCCGTTAAGCTTTCTACATCGTGTATAATAGCGATGGGTTTAAGCCGGAAAATTTTAAATAAAACAAAAGAAAAATAGTCTTTTGCAGTAGTGGAAAAAACATGAAAAACAATCCATTTAACACCTTTTCTTCTGCACAGGATTACAGCCCGGAGATGCGCTGTCACATAATTCAACAGGGTTGAAAAAATGTTCTTCTTCTTAAAAAGAAACAGATTATACTGATGCACATGAGGATATTGTTCATCATAAAAATTGGAAAATGAATAAGCTTCAACCTTTTTCTCCTGCAAAGCATTCAATAGACCAAGGTCATAACAATTCATTCCTGCTTTTATACCAACAGGGTCTATTATCGCTATCTTCATAAATTAATGCGCAAAATACACATCTGCTGCGGTTGCTGAAATTGAATCTTACTTAAAAAAGGTGATGACAGAAGAATTTATAGTAAACGTGAGGTAATAAGAATTAAAAGGAGCCACTTCTAATAGTCTCTAATTGGGTTCTTTACAAATATCAATAGGTCTCAAAGATTCCATTCTATGCGGCTTTTAACATTATTATTCAGCAAACCTTCATCTTCTACTATGCTGTTTTTCGCAAATACTTAGCCTGAAGAGTTAATTGGGACAAGTTGCAACTCATTTCCATTTTGGAAGTTTCATATTTATCTGGTTCAGGTATTTAAACAACTCCTCGTTGCTCTCTCTGTAAACCTCCTTCAGCATTTCCATGGTATTTTCTTCTATCGGCCTTTTCTGAACATCTTCCTGGTTGAGCTTATAATAAGCATTCTTCATCGATGCTTTTAACCCGGCATTTTTTTTAAAAAACGTTTTTATCGATTTATTCTTTTTGATGACAGAAATGATAGGGTAAGTAACAGCGTGTAAAGCTTTATTTCTTACAAAAACAGTTCGGTTTTCCTGACTGTAGATTGCTTGTCCGAAAGGAGACGGATCGATCGAAAGCCATTCAGCTACTTCTCCCATAATAACCTGAGGATTTGCTATAAAATCTTCGAAATAAAGTATTTTGAAATTGGATTCATATTCATTGAACCATTCGGGCAAAAACGCCATATATTTCCCGTCAGGAATCGCTATTCTGTAATAATCTAAATTAAATTTTTCTCCCTTTTCACACCGAATACATTTATTCAAAAAAGTAGCTAAATCCTTGTCCGGAATCCATCCTTTAGAGTAAAGGTAATTATAAAGTGAGACGAATCGTTTCACCGGATTTCTCAATATCACTATAACTTTATGTTCAGGCAGGATCTCTTTCATTTTTGAAATAACCAGGCGACCTCCGGCAAAATAATTCGGTGTTGCATCGATAGCATACTTTTCAGTCCCTCTCTCTAAAAAATGCTTTTTTTATTCCGATATATCCTTCAACTCCTTGTTTTCGTTGAAGTTATTGAAATAATAAATTTCCTTAGTTTTTGGTGCAAAAACATCAGGGTGTTGTGCAAGATAGGCGTATAAAGAGGTCGTACCGGCCTTTGGAACACCTGCAACTACTAAATTAGGTAAGCCTTTTCCCATTCTTCGATTTAATTTAGTGTCTCAAATCCTTGTTTAAATAAAGTTTAGACTTAGGAGAGATGGTTTATTAATACTGGATATCCTCTTACAACTAAAGTGCTCTTAAAATATTAGAGTAATTTTCCAAAGGAGTTTTTGATGCAGAGGTGATCATACCAAAGTATTTATCATCTTTTATGGCATTAAAAAATTCTATACACTCTTGCTCTGACAACGGATCCGGGCATACCCCGTTTTTCCACGCAAGCTGATGCGAATAATCGACCGGCGTAGTATATAAACTCTCGTCTGATTTTTCGGCAAACACGGTATAACAACCATAAAGTTGATATTCTGAGAAGTTCCAATATTTTGAAATCACACTGTGCCAATCTGCTTTATGTTTTTTTTCAATAAACCTCAATAAATCCAAAACCTTGGCTCTGCTCCAGGTAACAGGATGACCAACAAAAGAATATCTTCTGCAATCAGAAACATCGAGGGATAATATTTCCGCAACCGTTTTAGCCCATCTTAGTCCGCATCCTTCGTTACCCCTGAATAATCGTATTTTTCCGTCTTTTAAAAACAACTCGTCAAAGGAGGTTTCTTTTACGAAGAATTCATCAGAATCCATATAAACCAGAATATCCTCCTGCACATGTTCAGCAATTCCTAACTTGATCATCTGCTGTATGATCCAGCCTCTCAATAATTTCCCCTTTAAGGAAAACCAAACCGTTTTATTATTTATTAAAAAAGGTAGCTTTTTAATCCACCAGGGCAAAATCTTTTGTTTGACCAATAGTTTTGTGTCAGAAGACTCTAATTGCTTAAAAAGGTTTGTATCGCTTTTATCAATAACAATATACTGTACTACATTTTCCTTAAGAAATTTCCTTTTTGTCTCAACCAGCAATTTACATCGCTCAAAATCCTTTACATAGGAGGGTGTTATAATAGCATAAGTATTCCCCATAAAAACTTCAATCTTTTTTATATTATTATGAGATTTAGAATCTGCATTGAATCTTGTGTTAGTAACACAACCTTTTCTACTATCACTGGATAAGGGCTCAATGATTTCACAGTCGACGTATCTCACCCGATGAAAAATTAAAAATTAAAATTAGGGGTTTCTTGGAATGTATATCCCTGTTTCTGGTAGAAGCAGAAGTTTTCTTTGTATGAGTAGAAAAATTGAGCATGAAGTAAATGAAGCATTAAAATAATATTTCAATCTGTGGGATCTAATCTTGCGATCGTACTTCATTTTGAGATGAGAAGGCGGCTTTGCTTATTGTATATAAAGAGCTTCAGATTCTTTGCTTAAGAATTAACAAGTCATTCTCCAAAAAAAAGCCGGTTTAGGTAATTCTTTTATTAAACCTGTTACCTTTGTTATGTTCAAAAATGAGCGTTTTAAACGCAGGCTTTATACTGTCAAATAAGTAAAATCATCCATCCGTATACCTTCAAATTATCCATGGCACACTTATTATTTAATCAGCCTATTTTAATGAAAAATATTTTAAAGAAAAAGCTTTTAAGAACCGGTATAGTACTGTTCCTCGCAACAGTTAGCGCTATTTCATTATATAAACTGGCTTCAACGAAAGAAGAGTATACCAATGGAACGCATCGTTATTTCCGGGAAAGCGTGAATAATAATATTAACACGAGCACAGCCGAAGAAAAAACTGTATTATCTTCTCCTGCAAGTTTAAAAAATCAACAGAAAATTATAAAAGCTTCGGTAACCGGAGCGCCTAAAACCCTTCCATTATATGGTTTTAATGGCGAAGCTACAAATGCTCCCCTGTGGAGTGATACTGCTTATTTGAATGCGGCCTCCAGTATTCCTTTCAAAATAATTCGTTATCCCGGCGGGTCAAATAGCAACTGGTGGGACTGGAAAACGGGGAGCATTATAAAACAGACCGAAGTGGCATTTGACTTACCTGCCAAACGAGCCAAGGCCAGGCCGCGATATGGCGCCTCCCATGATTTATCCGATTTGAAAATACTGGTAAATAAAACGCAATGCCATGTTGTCTTTTGCCTGAATATGATATCCAAACAGATGGACGATCAGATCGAAATGTTGCAAAATGCACAGTCAATGGGTATCCCCGTGGAAAGGGTGGAATTAGGCAATGAATTTTATTTATATTCCAAAAATACGGTTCCAGGCGCAACAGATTTCTCTGACCCCGCAGTTTATGGAAAGGCTGCCAATCAATGGATACTGGCAATAAAAAAGGTGTTTCCAAATGTAAAGATAGCGGTAATAGGCTCAACGGGAAATGAATTATGGAACACTGGAGTATTAAAAAATGCTCCAGATGCAGACGCAATTGTAGCACATATTTATCCCCTTGCAAAAAATATACTTGACCAGTCGGGCATTAATTTTTCACGTCTTTATCAAAGTGTGCAGAATAAAGCCTCGCGGTTTTATGTACCAGAAAAATTAGCCGTTTGGGTAACCGAATACAACATTAACTGGAAATATACGGGAAAGAAAAATGAAGAAGAAAATCAAAAAATAAAAAAATATTCTAACACATGGGGACAAACTTTAGCAACCGTACTTTTAACTTCTGCTATTAGTACTTCTTTTCCACTTTCGGTCGCCTTAAATCAAAGCTTGCCTGCTCCTGCATTGGATAAAGAAAACGCCTGGCAAAAGAAGCCTAATGGAATAGGGATGGATTTGTGGCTAACTGCTTGTAGCAATATGAATAATATGCAAAAAATTGAGATGGGTATGAAAGACTCTGACGTCCTCGGCTGGAAATTTTCAAACAGCGTGACAAGAAAGAAATCGTACCTCTTAGCCAATTTTACGCTCCAGGATATAACCGTCGATCTTTCAGCAGTGGTGGCAGGAGGTGAAGCATATAAGACTCAGTTTGCAGATAAGGAGACTATTATTTCTGGTCCAAACGATGTTCAGGCAGAAAACGGCGTTCTAACAGGTAAATTATTAAAACTACCGCCTTACTCTATTGCAATTGTTGGACAATAGTAGGATCAGGTTAGCCAATGACTTAAATCTTTCTGCAATAACTCTCCTGTTTTTATAATATCGGGTTTGTAAATATTAATAAGTTCCTGTTTTAGGTGTGATGGCAAAACCGGTTTATTTTCTTTTGAGAAAAAAAAGGTTTTCAGCCTTGAACCTGCTTCATTTCCCATTATTTGCTTTATGGTTGTTCGAATCCTTTTATGGGTATAAAGCTTAGCAATTATTGGATTCTTCGCAGTTTCGAAAGTATTGTGTTTTTCATAGGTTTCTATAGTTGAGTCATCATCTACTTCCAAAAACCGGTACAGATCTCTAATCGTTTTTCCTATATCCTTTACCATCTCTTCAAAATAAAATATTTTCACTTTATCTGCACCGAAAACAGATAAATAACGGGCTACTTGTTCATGGTATAATCCCAAAGCAATGTATTGCTGATAATAGAGAGGCTGTTTTCTGTCTGCTCCTTTTTGATGTATTACGTCCTCAAGTGAGCGGTTTGTGTAGCCTAACCGCTTATCCATAAGGTAATGAGAAAACCCTCTGTCAATAGGGTTTCTTAATACAATAATGATCTTTGACTCCGGATTAAATTGTTTTATTTTTTCGGCAATACGGGGATAAAATAAATAGGAAACACTCGCCTCGCCTATCGCCTTTTCCGTACGAACTTTATCAAACTGGTACAGGTACTGCTGAATAGTGCTTATGTGTTCCTCGTTATAAAACAGCCCTTGTGCCTTAATTTCTTCATAAGAAAAGAAATTCGTTTCTTTCACAGGCGACAGGAAAATTTGGGGATGTTGTTCAAGGTAGTGATATAAAGAGGTAGTGCCTGCTTTCGGAGTTCCTACAATAAAAAAATTGGGTTTCATAATTAAATCTTTTGAGTATGCATCTTTTAAATTCTTAAGGGTTTCATATACTTACCCTAAGCACAATTAGCATTGTAAAAGGGGAAATTAATGTTGAGAAAAAAGACAAAAAAGGGGTGATAAAGAAAATTTATCTTCATCATATTTAAGTTCCTTCATCAAAGTTGAACAAATTTTATTGCAATAAAAAAGTTCTGATTTGGTTAAAACACCTTTTCTCCATGTTTCCTTTACCTCAACCGAAATCCCTTTACCGCTGCTTTATCATTTTACGAGAAGAACCAACATGAGGTATATCTAAAATTTAGTCTTCACAAGATATTGTGATGAACTTACTTATTTCCCTGATTTTTTATTCTCGATTATCTACCAGTTGCTCGAACTTTACAATTAGAACATTCTTATTGCCCTCCATTTCAAAATATTCATTAGACGAGATCCCATAATTTGCAATTTTGTAATTGTGCTAATTAAAGCAACTTCTCGTACTTTCTTTTAAAGGTATTTTAGATTCTTTTAAAATTTTCTTCTCCATTTTCTTTTTTGAGGTAACAATACTAATTGGGGATAGCGAATTATGGAGATAGTTTCTGAATCAGGAAATTATCTAAAATCTCTTTTATTTATAAAGCACGGGAGTTTAACCGCTCCAAATTTCTTACTCTTAACTGGAACAAGGTAATGAACAAATGATTTTAAAACATTAATTGCAGTTCTTTTATCCTTGTCACTATTATCAATAATATTTTTGGCTTCAACCAAGTATTTTTTTCCGTAACCGAAGAAACTATCTTTTTAAATTCCAATAAGTCGGTCTGCCAATTCAACCTTCATGATTTTATTCAAATTTCCGACTTGCCTGATTGTTCAACAAAATGAAGTTCTCTAAAAGAAAAACGGAACTATATCGATTTTACAAATCCTGCTCATCATAGTGGTACCGCTTTGACTATTACTTGTTATAAATACAATCATAGTATAATTTACTTTAACTGTTTGCAATGGTATTTTTAGTTGAATCAGGGTTAAATAATAAAACTTCTGAATCATTAGCGGGAAATGTTTGTAATTCATCACTTCTTTTACTATATATAAGAAGCAAGCAAACAAAAGCAAAAAGAACGGGATGAAACATAATTCCACCTGTTTGTAAAGATTCAAGGGCCAGATGAATCCCGTAACAAGCCAATCCAATGGTAAAAGCCGTATAAATTTTCGATTTTTTCAAGATGCTGAAATATGATTTACTTCCCTGAAAGAATAAATATGTGTACACAACTAATCCCAATATACCAAAAGTAGCCATAATACCCATGATCCCTATATCCGATGGATAATAAGGTTTTCCCACAACTTTTTCAGTAGTGGCACCTATTAGTTTGCCCACTCCTATAACCGGGCTTTTACGAAAGAAATCAGCTCCTACCTTTAATTCAAAGAATCTGTAATTAACAGAAACATCTTCCCCCTTTCCCTTGCTTATACCTGATAATACTGATGAATATTTTGCTTCAACCTTATCTAAAAAGGCATTTGAAAAATTCAATGTAAGAATTAGCATCAGCAAAAGAGCGGTTAAGGTAATAATAATTAATGTTGTGTTAACAGAGCTGGTCTTTTTTTTGAAAAATAAAAAAGTCATAGACATTACAAATAAGGCAATGGCAAAATAACCACGTTGAAAATCGGTTACCACATTTGGGAAAAATAGCAGAAATAATGAAATAAAACCATATAAAAATTTGCCTTTTCTAATAAAAAGCGCAAAAAAATAATATACTCCAAAACGGATAAAGTTTTTTGGGAGCTTATCAGCATTTAAAATACCTTCACCGGCTGTTAGCGATGCCTTATCGTGACCTTTAAAAATTATTTCTACAACAATTTCTATGCAAACAAATACAAGGATAGTTTTCTTTATCTGCTCAACTTCAATTTTCTCCTTCTCAAATATGAAAGCATAAAATATCAGTAGAGGTAATTTCAATATTTCAAAATTGGTGATTATTGAGTCAAGGGGGCTTTGGTGAAAAAAAGATTTAGATGCAAAAACAGAAGTGATAAGTAAAAGAAAAAACAAGGCCTGCCACCTTTTTGTTAATGAGTAAAAGATGTTTCTTCGAAAAAGATATTTTTGATTGATAAAAAAGACCACCCCAAGCAGAGAAAAGACAGTTAAAAATTTGTCTAAAAGGGATGTATAGGTCATACTGAAAAGTCCAAATACAACTGTTAAGCATAAAACATTT
This sequence comes from Bacteroidota bacterium, assembly GCA_023440945.1. Taxonomy (GTDB): domain Bacteria; phylum Bacteroidota; class Bacteroidia; order Chitinophagales; family Chitinophagaceae; genus JAEZRL01. The sequence continues at coordinate 413 of JAEZRL010000152.1, read as the reverse complement.
AGGATTTTATATGAGAATGTCTTCATGATTCTACATTTGATTCAGATATTACTTTTCTTGTTAATTACTTTTTTAAATTATGAACACTTGTTGAAGACCTCATTTTGGCGGTGTCACTTTGGGCTTTAGACCGACGAAATATTACCTGCTTTTTACATTTTCTTCAAGCCATAACGGAATTTGGAATTCCTTTTCCTGAAGGTAAGCTCGCAATTTTTTATTGCTTTCATTGTATATTTCATGAAGTTTTTTAACACTTTCCTCATCTAATTCTGGCTTACCTTCTTGCTGGCTATTAAGTATATAATATATCTTTTTAAAAAAACTTTTTACTTTTTTGTTAGGGTGTAAAAAAATTTCAATGTTTTCTTTAACCCGTAAAGCTTTAACATGAAGTGTTGTATGCTTTACAG
>JAEZRL010000129.1 GCA_023440945.1 Bacteroidota bacterium | reverse complement strand
CAGCAAATGATCCATACAGTTTACACGGTTATTGGGGAACGGCAGTTGATCTAAAAATTTTTGGTGCTGCACATCTGTATCATGGTGAGGGCGTTGCTTTTGATCCGGAAGGTTTAGCGAGTACGATTCCTGCCATCACACAGGTGATATTTGGTTATTTTGTTGGAAACTATATTCAGCAAAAGGGCAAGAATTACGAAATGCTCACCAATCTTTTTGTCTCGGGTGTTGTATTATTGTTTGCGGGTTATTGCTGGGGAATGGTCTTCCCGCTTAACAAAAAAATATGGACAAGCAGCTACGTGCTTTATACAACCGGATTAGCAGTTATCGTTTTGTCAGTTCTCATTTTTGTTATTGAGTTTAAAGGTGTAAAAGGTGCATGGAGCCGCTTCTGTGATGTGTTTGGAAAAAATCCCTTATTCATCTTTTTTCTAAGTGGCTTTTTACCAAGGGTATTGGCTTTGATACGCATACCAAATGGAAGAAATGTTGCAGGAAATACTACTTATGTTTCTCCTTTTGGTTGGTTTTATGAGCATATTTGCAAACCCATCTCTTCTGATTTGAGAGATGGATCTTTATTTTATTCTGTTTGTTTAATAATATTCTTCTGGCTTATTGGTTATGTGCTGGATAAAAAAAGAATATATATAAAGGTTTGAACTATTGAAAAGGGTTTGAAATATAATTGTTTTTTTTGTTTTTATTGCCATCCCAATAAATGAAACGCTGACGCAGATGCTTATATTTGCAGCCCGTTTTTGTTCTGCTGCTTTCTGCCGAATAGAATTCCAAACGTACAAGTGAGTGACACAACAGCAGCTTAATAGCAGTGCAAATGCCGGTTCAATAAATAAAATATCTCAATAGTTAAAAGATATGTTTAATAATCTTACCGAACGTTTAGAAGGTGCGTTTAAGAACTTAAAAGGTGAAGCAAGGATATCTGAACTGAATATTGCTAACACGCTTAAAGATATTCGCCGTGCATTAATTGACGCTGATGTAAACTATAAAATTGCCAAAGAATTTACTGATAAGGTAAAAGACAAAGCGCTGGGCGAAAAGGTTTTGAATGCGATTAGTCCAGGCCAGTTAATGGTAAAGATTGTACAGGATGAACTGGCTGATTTGATGGGTGGAACAGAAGCCGATTTTGATATAACAGGCAGCCCCGCCGTTATTTTGATCGCCGGTTTGCAGGGTAGTGGTAAAACAACTTTTAGTGGAAAGCTGGCAAATTTTTTAAAGAGTAAAAAAGGAAAATCACCATTGCTTGTTGCAGCAGATATCTACAGGCCTGCAGCGATAGATCAGTTAACGGTTTTGGGTGGACAAATTGGTGTGGATGTTTACAGTGAAAGAGAAAACAAAGATGCTGTTGCCATTGCACAGAATGCGATAAAAGAAGCAAAAAGTAAAAATAAGAACGTTGTTATTATAGATACTGCCGGTCGTTTGGCGATTGATGAAGCAATGATGACTGAAGTGGCGAATATAAAAGCTGCGGTAAATCCGAATGAGATATTGTTTGTAGTAGATTCGATGACTGGTCAGGATGCGGTAAACACAGCAAAAGCATTTAATGATCGTTTGGATTTTGATGGCGTTGTTCTTACCAAACTGGATGGTGATACAAGAGGCGGTGCGGCGCTTTCTATTAAATACACTGTTCATAAGCCGATCAAGTTTGTGAGCAGCGGTGAGAAGCTGGATACACTCGATGTGTTTTATCCGGATCGTATGGCGCAGCGTATTTTGGGAATGGGTGATATTACTTCCCTTGTGGAAAAAGCGCAGGAACAATATGACGAAGAACAGGCAAAAAAGCTCGAGAAAAAGATCAGGAGAAACCAATTCGATTTCCAGGATTTCTTAGACCAGTTGCAGCAGATAAAAAAGATGGGTAATTTGAAAGATCTGATGGGAATGATACCCGGCGTTGGTAAAGCAATTAAAGATGTGGATATAAGCGATGATGCATTTAAAGGTGTGGAAGCGATCATTCAATCTATGACACCCCAGGAAAGAGCAAACCCTGATTTGATTGATCAAAAAAGAAAGATGCGCATAGCAAAAGGTTGTGGAAAAGATATTACAGATGTAAATGCTTTTATGAAACAATTTGAGCAAATGCGGCAGATGATGAAGATGATGAATAAAATGCCAATGGGGATGGGCATGGGTAGAATGCCGGGGATGAAAAGATAGCGCTGAACGGTGAAGAGTTGGCTTTAGAATTTGAAAATTAGTTTTTAGTTTTCTCAATTTAGTTTTTGATCAAGGTTAGCTGAAATTATGAGCAGGATCCAGGAATTATTTAAGAATAAACAATCAAATGTTTTGAATGTTTATTGTACTGCAGGTTATCCGCATTTGGAAAGCACTTCCGAAGTAATAAAAGCATTACAGGAAAACGGCGCTGATTTAATTGAATTAGGAATGCCTTACAGCGATCCATTGGCTGATGGGCCTGTTATCCAGGCAAGCAGTACTGTTGCGCAGCAAAACGGAATGACGATTGAAAAATTATTTCAGCAATTGCAGGAATTGAAAAAAGATGCTGCTAATAAAGCTCCACTTATATTAATGGGTTATATGAATCCTGCATTGCAATATGGTTTTGAGAGA
>JAEZRL010000104.1 GCA_023440945.1 Bacteroidota bacterium | reverse complement strand
ATATTCTTCGATCCTGAAATAATTGTTACGCGGATCTGTGTTGCTATACACTTCTATTATATCAATATCAGGGTGTAAAGTGGCCGTAATACGAAATGTTACAGTTAAAGGTGTTTTGTCAAAATAGATAGTCGCCTTTGGCTCATTCCACATCGTTTCAATTTCTTCCCCGATATATTTCGTGATTTTTTCATCAGCCGCATCTCCATAGGTAATGATGTGTGATCTTATAACAATCTGATGTTGAATAATATCAACTTCTGCTTCTCCCATTGCTGTTTATATCCTAATGAAGTTGCGAAATTTTATTTGATGAATAGCCTAAAAAAAGTAAAGAAAGCAATGATCAGGAAAGCTAAATCATCAATGACACATCTACATTTAAGCTTGATCAATTTCTTTAACGACTCTTTGTGCAGAACGCAAACAAGATTCCATTCCACGACTAAGATTATCTGCGTACGTTCCTGCAAAATATATTCTTCCTTCAGGCATTAATATTTGTGGCCAAAACTTTTGCATTTCACCCATGGGAAAAGATTCCATTTCGCAGGTTGGTGCAAATTTATCTTTTGTCCAGTCTTTAGTCAGCGCTTCAACAATTGTATCGCGTTTTCCCGGATAAACTTCTCTGAAAGCTGCTAAAACACGCTGCGCAGAAAGTCCGCCGGGACAGTAAGCTTTTAGAATTACCCTGCTTGTATCTACATTATTTGTTTCCATCCATATCGAAGAAATATCAGGATGTTCAAATTGCATGTTGATGCTTTTAAATCCGTCATCAAGCCAGAATTTTGAACTTGCTTCAAATACACAGAAAGGATGTGAACTATAGGAGAGGTTATCTACCACGTATTGTTTTTCTGCCGATAACGAAGGGCTAAGCGGGATGTTTTTAAATAAAGGCAAGGGAATGCAATTGACAAGATAATCAGCTGTCATTTGTTTTTCATCATCATATCCATATTCTTTATAAGTAATAGTTACACCTTTGTCATTTTGTGCAATGTTTATAACAGGATGATTGAGCATTACCTTTGAACCAAGACGTTTTGCAAAAGCAGTTGGCAATTCCTGGTTACCACCTTTCACATGAAATGTTTCACCTTCAGATGAAGGAATGCCACGAATTTTCATGATAGCTAAGCGCCATAAATAATATAAAGCGGAAGTGTTTTTATCACCAAAAAAACGAAGAGCTGCATCAGAAGCACCTTCTTTTTTAAAAAGATCAGAAACAGAAATTTTATCAAGATCATCGTAACCAATTCCAAAAGGTTGATTTTCATCTTTAAACTTATCAAGATACTTATTGCAATAAATTGATTTTAGTTCATACCACGGATGATGTGATAAAAATTCTACTTCACGTTCATTAAAACCAAACTGTTTTAAAACGGAGGGATCAGATAATTGTTTGTTTGAATAAAACTTTCCACCGATCATTTTCAGTCCATCCGCATCGGGAGCAGCTTCGGAGCCTTCTGCATTTGGATAAGAAATCACTTCAAGATTAAATTCTTTTACATAATCAAAGAAACGCTCATAACCAGGTTTGGTAATATGATCTGCACCAAAGTCGGCATACAACCCTTCGGATAAACCATCGCGACCGGTAAAAACATGACCACCATGTCTTCCACTTGCTTCAAGTACAACTACATCATGGCCCTTCTTCATCAATTCATAAGCGCAGCATAAACCTGTTATTCCTGCGCCGGCTACGATTACTTTTTTAGGTGATGCGGATAATTGTAAAGATTGTATTGGCTCTGTTTCTTCTTTTGCTGCAGGTAATGCTAATGGTATAAAGTGAGTTGCTACACCGGCAGCAAAAGTGTTTTTGATAAAATCTCTTCTTTTAATATCTGGCATAGTCAATTGTTAGAATGGGGAAAATAATGCTTTTATTAATATGACGTTGAATAACAAGTGGCGATGCGGTAAAGTAGAAAGTTTTACTGTCGTTTGAGGTGTTTTTTTCCCAAATAGTTCTTTTAAATAATACGTTTAATGTCGGTGAGAGAAACAATGTGTAATTAACAAACAGATTAAAATATTGGAGCGATAATAGAAGAAAAGCATTGATTATTATCCTTTTATCTTTTTGAAGATAGTCTCAGTATGTTAACTGGCAGCCTTATTTTGGAGTTTGGCAAGGGCTTTGACTTCATATTAATACGATTTTCATTGAAGTAAAAATTTTTAACGGCCATCGTTTCCACGATGGCTTCTTTATTTAAATGGTTTTACTGCTTTTACTATAAAACCCTGGGCAAAAGAAAAGAGCTTTTATGAATGAAAACAAAAGATGCGCATTGATATACTGCTGAACGAAATGCGACGCAAGGGACGATGCTATAAAAACTTAAGCTGGTATCCTAAAACAACAAAGCCACTTCTTTCGAAATGGCTTTTAATAAAATTTATTTTATTATTTATACATCAATCTTCGCATAGCGAGCATGCGTTTCTATAAACTCTCTGCGTGGCGCAACTTCATCACCCATCAACATGCTAAAAATACGATCTGCTTCGGCAGCACTTTCAATAGTTACCTGTTTTAAAGTTCTGCGTGCCGGATCCATGGTGGTTTCCCATAGCTGGTCTGCATTCATCTCACCCAAACCTTTGTAACGTTGAATGCTAACGCTGTCTTCTTTTCCATTACCTAATTTCTCTATAAGCATCTTTCTTTGTTCTTCATTGTATGCATATTCCTGCTCTTTGCCTTTTTTAATTAAATACAAAGGAGGCTGAGCAATGTACACATAACCTTGTTCAACCAGTTCTTTCATATAACGGAAAATGAAAGTCAATATTAGTGTTGCAATGTGCGAACCATCCACATCAGCATCGGTCATAATAATAAGCTTGTGGTAACGAAGCTTGGCAAGATTCAAAGCTTTTGGATCTTCAGCCGTTCCGACTGTTACGCCCATTGCAGTAAAAATGTTGCGTATTTCTTCGTTCTCGTAGATCTTATGCTCCATTGCTTTTTCTACGTTCAATATTTTACCACGCAAAGGAAGAATAGCCTGGAAACTTCTTTCCCTGCCTTGTTTTGCCGTACCGCCTGCACTGTCACCTTCCACCAGATACAATTCACATTTTTCAGGATCTCTTTCGCTGCAGTCAGCCAACTTACCGGGCAAGCCACTTCCGCTTAAAACAGTTTTGCGTTGCACCATTTCGCGGGCTTTTTTGGCTGCAACCCTTGCCTGCGCTGCAAGAATAACTTTACTGATAATATTCTTTGCTTCCTTAGGATTTTCTTCAAGATAAGCTTCGAGAACACGGGCAACCGTTGTTTGAACAACACCGCTAACCTCACTGTTACCAAGTTTTGTTTTCGTCTGACCTTCAAACTGTGGTTCGGGAACTTTCACACTTATGATAGCACTTAAACCTTCGCGGAAGTCATCACCTTCAACAGCTACTTTTGCTTTTTCAAACAAACCTTGTTTATCGCCATAATTTTTAAATACTCTTGTTAATGCCTGGCGAAAGCCTGTAACATGCGTTCCACCTTCAATGGTGTTGATGTTATTAACATAAGAAAAAATGTGTTCTTTAAAATCGTCGTTATACGTTAAAGCTACATCCACAGCTACATTTGTAGCTTCATCATGACCTTCAACATATAACGTTTTGGAGATAAGCGGATTTCTTTTACCGTTCTTATCCAGCATTTCAACAAATTCTATTATACCACCTTCGCTATAAAAAGTTTTGGTATAATAAGCACCATCTTCACCTTTCTCCCTGAAATCGTTTATGGTTATGCTGATCTTTTTATTGAGATAAGCCAGTTCCCGTAAACGGCTTTCAAGAATATCTTTATTATAAACAGTAGCCTGGAAGATGGATGGATCGGGCCAGAAACGAACGGTCGTACCTGTTTTATCTGCTTCGCCAATTTCTCTAACAGAATATTGAGGAATACCTGTATGATATTCCTGTTCAAAAATTTTACCTTCCGTATAAACAGTTACATGCAGCTTTGTACTTAAGGCGTTCACGCAACTTACACCAACACCATGCAAACCACCTGAAACTTTATATGAATTCTTATCAAATTTTCCCCCTGCATGTAAAACAGTCATTACAATTTCGAGTGCAGAACGGCCTTCTTTTGTATTGATACCTGTGGGGATACCACGGCCATCATCGGCAACAGTTACAGAATTATCTTCATGAATAGTAACAACGATGCTTTTACAATAACCTGCCAGCGCTTCATCAATAGAGTTGTCAACTACTTCATAAACAAGATGATGCAAACCCTTTACACCTACATCACCAATGTACATTGCGGGTCTTTTACGAACGGCTTCTAAACCTTCTAAAACCTGAATGCTATCTGCACCATAATTTTTTGGCTGGGCTTCATCAACGACTTGCGTTTCTGTTAAGGTATCTTGATTCATAAATGCTTGTAAATCCTGCTTTTTTGATATTTTTTTGAAGTCAGCAAAGTTAGGCAAAATAAGCGGTTTATGAACATTTAAATGGCTTTAAATGGTTTATTTAACACGTATAATGATGGATAAAGAATTACCGAAAAATTAAACGAAACCAAAGGCTGGCATATCCATAATTTTTTTCATTTTATATCTTCTGCAGGTTCAATTTTAGCATAAGCATAAGAGAAACAGAGGCAGTTGCGGGGTAAATTGCAAGTTTAGTATGCTGAAGTTTATCGTTGAATTCATTTCATTTTTTATATTGATGGTACATACAAGTTTTAAGCCTGCTGCGGGCACAGTGGCAGTGAAACCTTTGCCTGAACGCCGTTTGATGGATGTTGAGTATAGTAAAGAGGCTGCACAAAAATTGGATATTTATTTGCCTGCAAACAGAAACAAAGATTCCACTAAGGTTTTGTTGTTGATACATGGCGGTTCGTGGGCAAATGGAGATAAGAAAGAGTTTGACCGTTATATCGGTTCTCTTCAAAAATTCTTGCCTGGCTATGCTATTGTAAATATAAATTATCGGCTTGTTTATGCGCAAAGAAACATTTTCCCGGCGCAATTGCAGGACATTGATGCGGTAATAGATTTTATTGATAGAAAGGTTGACGAATTTGAAATAAATGCTGATAAAATTGTCATTTTAGGTGCAAGTGCAGGCGCTCACCTGGGGTTGCTAAAGGCCTATAAAGAAAATACAGATGATCGTATAAAAGCAGTTGTAGATCTTTTTGGACCAAGTGATTTAGCATGGTTGTATCACCATCATCCATTTTCTCAAATGTCGCAATCATTACTTCAAAATTTTTTAGGTGTTTCTTACACAGAAGATCCTGCTTTGTATAAAGAAGCAAGTCCGATTAATTATGTTTCATCTCAATCTCCGCCAACGATTATTTTTCATGGCGGAGCCGACTATGTTGTTCCGGTGAATGAAAGCAAACGTTTACAAAATAAGTTAGATTCAGCGCATGTAAAGAATGAACTGATAGTTTATGCGCAAGGTCAGCATGGACTTTACAATATTGACAGAACCGATATATTCAGCAAGATCGCTTCTTTTTTGGAGAAGATAGAAGATTGAGTTAGATGCAATAGAAGTTGAATGAAGAATAAAGCGTTGAAGTGAGTGACACAACGAAGCTTTATAGTAGCACTGCTGTTGGTAACATAATAAATTTCCTTACCAATAACGTCACGGTTCTTATTTTGCACTTGAATTTATTTATCCTGCATGATTGTAGAACAATTAAACTGGCAATGCTGTTTTTTTACTGATTTGAAAGCGGTGGAATTATATGCCATACTGCAACTGCGCAACGAGGTTTTTGTGGTTGAACAAAATTGTGTATTCCAGGATGCGGATAATAAAGACCCGTTTTGTTATCATTTATGCGGACGGTATGGAGAAACGCTTGTTGCTTATACAAGATTGGTACCACCAGGAATTGCTTATAAAGAACCTTCTATCGGTCGTGTGGTTACGTCGCCAAATTACAGAAATACAGGAGCGGGCAAAGCATTGATGCAACGTTCAATTGCAGAATGTAAAAAGCTTTTTGGTGAGCAGGTGATTAAATTAGGCGCTCAACTATATCTAAAAAAGTTTTATGAATCGTTCGGTTTTGTGCAAACAAGTGAAGTGTATCTTGAAGATAATATCCCGCATATAGAAATGATTTTAATGGTGGCTTAATTGGTATTAAAATTGAAATACATAGCTTTGTTAATAATCAAAGCAATTCAAAAAGTCCGGTATCTTGAACAACCGCTACCATCAAAAGGTTATATCCATCCTACTGCTCAGCTTTTTTATTTATTGCGCTGATGTTTCTTTCTGCCAAAGTCCCGGCTGTTTACCAAGGCAACCCGTAGAAGATGTTGCAGGGCGTTTTGAAATTTCTGCGCACCTTGGGGCTACTACTTTTTTTGGTGATCTGGGTGGAAATCGTGGACGTGGAGGTCCGTTTGCAAAAGATTTCGATTTCAGAACCATCCATTCATTAACCGGTTTATCCCTTGCTTATTATCCTGAAAATTATTATAAAATAAAACTAAGTGTCAACCGCACTTTTGTAGATGGTGCTGATAGTTTGATACACAATTATGGCGATGCAGAAAGATGGAGATGGTATCGTAATCTTAGTTTTCGTTCCAATATTCTTGAAGGTTCTGTTGAAGCAGAATTTTATCCGCTTATCTGGTTGAGTAAAACAAATACAGTTAGGTGGTTCGATCCCTTTTTTAGTATTGGTTTGGGTGCTTTTCATTTTAATCCGCAGGCAAAGCTGAACGATGAATGGATCGATCTGCAGCCTTTGCATCTGGAAGGACAAGGTTTTTCTGAATATCCTGATCGCAAACCTTATTCGCTTACACAATTTTATATTCCTTATTCTTTGGGTGCAAAATATTACCTCAATGATTCATGGTCAATATCCGGAAGTTTGCTTTGGAGAAGAACTTTTACCGATTATATTGATGATATAAGCACTACTTATATTGATCCTGTTTTATTTGATAAAAATTTACCTGGCCCTAAAGCTGCGCTTGCAAAACAATTGTATTCGAGATCACTTACTCCCTGGAAAGTAAAACCAAATGTAGCCAAAGCCGATCAAAGAGATCGTGACAGTTATGTAACCCTGCTTGTAACGGTAAGTTATGTAATGGCAAAACGTAAAGTTATTTACTACGGCGGTTTTTAATAGTGGCATTGCTATTATTCATTTTTAATGCAGTAGATTTTTATTTTCATTTGTTTTATCACTTTAACATCAGTCTTCAGTTATTAGAATACAAACGACGGTATTTCATGGCATCGTCCCTTGCGTCGCATTTCGTTCATCTGTATAAATTATGGCATCAGTAGGTTTTATAATTAAAATGGGTTACTAATTTCAAAACCCTTCTTTCTTCTTTTTTTTCAATATAGGATAAGAATAAATCTGCTAATTTTATTGCAGCCAGAACACTGGTATAACTACCTCATGGATCACCTT
>JAEZRL010000058.1 GCA_023440945.1 Bacteroidota bacterium | reverse complement strand
AACCACACCTGCAAAGAACGGTCCCTTAACCGGAGAGAACGAAGGATTAAGCGCCGTAGTTTTTAAAGACGGAGCAAAAGAAGAACAAGTTCTATTAAGAGATGTGGTAGATGAATTGAAAGGAGAACTGATTGGTGAGAGGCTTTGGAATAAATATCAATCCTGGCCGATGTATTCGAAGTTCTTCGATAATATGGGGCCTTTACCGCATCACGTGCATCATAATGACGAAAAAGCAGCGATGATAGGTCAGAAAGGTAAACCTGAAGCGTATTATTTTCCGCCTCAACTTAACAATCATGGGGGCGATTTTCCTTATACATTCATGGGGCTTTCTCCGGGTACAACGAGAGAACAAATACGCGAATGCCTTGTAAATTTTACAAAAGGCGATAATAAGATCACTAATTATTCTCAGGCATTCCGTCTTGAACCCGGTACTGGTTGGGATGTACCTCCGGGTTTGCTTCATGCGCCGGGAAGTATGTGCACTTATGAACCCCAAAAAGCTTCTGACGTATTTGCCATGTATCAGTCCCTCGTTAACGAAGCCATTATTCCGGAAGAATTATTATGGAACGGCACACCAAAAGAAAGCATCGGTGACTATGAGCAATTGCTCGATGTTATTGATTGGGAACTAAATCTTGATCCTAACATTCACCAAAATCGTTATATGCATCCAAAAGCTGTAAGAGCTTTGGAAGAAATGAAAACTGAAGGGTACATCGAAAACTGGATCTGTTATAAATCTGATGCATTTAGCGCAAAAGAACTGACTGTTTTTCCCGGCGCAACAGTTACTATTAAAGATAGTGCGGCTTATGGAATGATCATGATGCAAGGCCATGGCAAAATGGGTGTTTGGGATATTGAAACACCTTCGCTTATTCGTTATGGCCAACTAACGAATGACGAATTTTTTGTGAGTGAAAAAGCAGCGATGGAAGGTGTTACAATCGTTAATGCATCTGCCACCGATCCTATTGTTATGCTCAAACATTTTGGTCCGGGAAATCCCGATCTTGTTTTATAAAACTTATAGAATTAATTGCTAAATCAAACAGGTTTTGAACCACATAAAGCATAGGCACATAGAAAGCACATGAGATAAAAAAATTTTAAAGAGTAGAATAACAAAAACCCATTTGAAATCTATATTTCTATATGCCTATGTGGTTGAATGATATTTTTACGACTTAAATGCTTAATTCAATAACTTATTTCTGAATTCTTAATTTAATCTAACGATATGCAAGAACACAATTATCCAAAACTGCATAATGCCACATGGCCTGGCATTGTTGGGAAAGGACCGGGTTCAGAGCCGGTAATTCCGTTCAATACAATGCTTGAAATGACTGCTGCAGCAGAAGTAGATGGTGTTAAATTTGATGGGATTGATATTGGCCTTCTTGATCCGCATATTAATATTGATATGACGGATGATGATATTAAAAGACTGGCCGATAAAGTTTCTTCCTATGATCTTACAATTGGAAGCCTTGTAGCTCCCATCTGGGGTGGCCCCGCCATGGGTAGCAGAGAAGAACGGGAAATGTTTGTTAACATGGTTCGTAAAGCTTGTAACATCGGGTATAAGCTGCGCGAATTGGGTGTTCGTCCTTATGGTGTTGTCCGCATTGATTCTGCTAGTAAGCCTGAAAGTTGGGCCGCAGATCCTGAAAACAATACAAGACTAATTGCAGCCACCTTTCGGGAAGCCTGCGATGTGGCTTCTGATTATGATGATAAGCTTGCTGCTGAAGGTGAGATCTGCTGGGGCGGTATGCATAGCTGGAAAACAATGATAGAAACGCTTGAAGCCGTTGGCCGTCCTAATATTGGCTTCCAGGCCGATATGTCGCATACACTTTTATACCTGCTCGGTTATAATCGTCCTGAAGACCGGATTTTACCTGCTGATTTTGATTGGAGCGATAGAAAAACTTTGGATGAAGCATTAAGAACATTAACTAATGCACTTCGTCCGTGGACGATTGATTTTCATGTTGCTCAAAATGATGGAACTGTTCATGGAACGGGTTCGCATGATAAAACCGGCCGTCATTGTCTCGCAACCGATCCTAATGGCAAACTCGATATTGTTCATCATGCAGGTTTTTGGCTTCGTGATGAAAACGGTGAATTAACCAAAGCATTTAAACACATTTGCTGGGATGGATGTATGTTTCCTAACGAAGTGATGATGCAACAAAAAACCTGGAATGATATACTGGCAACGATGATAAAAGTACGCAACGCACATGGATGGTATCAGATTGAGAAAGAAGAAGAACTGGTATTATAATTTTTTTCAAAATATGTTATGAGCAGGCAACATTTCGGGTGCATTGGTTCTGTTATAGATGTTATGGGTATATAACCACAAAGGCCATAAAGTTTTCACAAAAATCACAGGCCTTTTTCGTGCACTTGTGGTTATCTGGATGTTTATTTGCAAAGAAGGCTTCTTATGTAAATTCTTACAATAAAATTTAAACCGTTTTTTGTGGTTCTGAATTTTAAGAACAGGAAACCTGAAGCTGCCCAAATATTTACAGATGAAGTGATTGCGACGCAACGAAGATGCCATGGAAAAACCAATGCCAGTATAAAAAAAATATCAATCAACTCACAAAACTTTTTCAGAATATAAAATTTGAAAAATGGCAAAAAAGAAAGAATTGAGAATCGGATTAATAGGGACGGGATTTATGGGAAGAACCCATTCAAACGGTTATAACCGGGTCAGCAATTTTTTTCCAAAGCTTGAATATAAGCCGGTATTGAAAACGGTGTGTTCAAGAACGGAAGATAAAGTGCGGGCCTTTGCAGAACAATGGGGATATGAATCAGTGGAAACAGACTGGAAAGCCGTGATTGCACGTAATGATATTGATGCAGTAGATATTTGTACGCCCAACGATATGCATGCTGAAATTGCTATTGCCGCAGCCGAAGCAGGCAAAATGGTTCTTTGCGAAAAACCACTGGCCCGTACACTTGCGGAAGCGCAAACCATGGTAGACGCAGTAGAAAAAGCCGGTGTTGCTAACACGGTTTGGTATAACTATCGCCGTTTGCCTGCTGTTACTTTAGCAAAACAGATCGTGGATTCAGGAAAGCTGGGAAAAATATTTCATTACAGGGCTAATTTTTTACAGGATTGGACCATTAATGCGAATCTTCCGCAAGGTGGTGAAGGATTATGGCGAATGGATGTAGGTGTTGCAGGTTCGGGTGTTACGGGTGATCTGCTTGCTCACTGCATTGATACTGCCATGTGGCTGAAT
>JAEZRL010000017.1 GCA_023440945.1 Bacteroidota bacterium | reverse complement strand
GGTCATGGTTCTTTAAAAATGCAAAATGCTTTATCCCAATACTCTTTATTGCGCTGATATTGTTTTGCAAATTCTGTTTTATTGATGGAAGAATGCGGCTGCTTCTGTAGACCGTTCAGCCATTCTTTTTTATTATACCAATCATTTGTTTGTTTTGATGTTTGTGCAAATGCTGCAGTGCTTATAAATAGTAAAAGCAGTAAAGAAGTAAGAACATTTTTATTTTTCATGATTGAATCGTGTAAGTGTTATACAATAGCTTCTTGCAATGTTTGTTTTTGAATATAACTTTTGCCTTTTATAGCAGTGATAGTGATGATGGCAGAAATCAATAACGATGCTGCCATAAAAATATAAGAAGCACCAAAACCACCGGTTGTTCCGTTAAGATATCCTACAAGATACGAACCTGCAAAAGAACCTAATGCGCCAAAACTGTTTATTAATGCGATGGCACCTGCCGTAACGTTGTTCGGTAATATTTCTGTTATAACCGCGAAGAAAGGCCCATAAGGTGCATACATTGCCATGCCTGCAATTACAAGCAATGCAAAAGATAACCAGAAGTTGCTGGTACCAATAAGATAAGAACCATAAAATGCCAGCGAAGCGAGCAGGAGAAAAGGCCAGATGAATTCTTTCCTTTTTAGCGTTTTATCAGAAAAATAAGAAGCGGTTATCATCCCTATCACAGCAAATGCATAAGGTAAAGATGAAAGCCAGCCTGTTTCAACAATGTTTATTTGGGGCGCTGCATTAATAATGGAAGGCAACCACAACACAAAACCGTACACGCCAATGCTCCAGAAGGCATATTGCAAACAAAGCAAAATAACTACCCATGATCTAAATGCTGCTGCGTAATTCTTTACTGGTTTTATGCCTTGTTGTTCTTTTTGTAAAGTAAGTTCCAATGCATCTTTTTCCTGTGGTGTTAACCATTCTGCGTCTGCAGGTTTATCATTTACCAGTCGCCACCAGAAAAATGCCCAGATGATCGCAGGAAATCCTTCCCAGATAAACATCCAGCGCCAGCCGGCAGCATTTATTAAATAACCTGATAAAATCGACATCCAAAGAACTGTTACCGGGTTGCCAAGGATGAGAAAAGTATTGGCTCTTGAACGTTCGGCTTTGGTAAACCAGCGACATAATAAGATAAGCATGGCAGGCATAACTGCACTTTCTACTACTCCTAACATAAAACGGATAACGATAAGCAGGTTTATATTGCTCACCATACCTGTTGCCATTGCAAGTGCTCCCCATAATATTAAGGACCAGAAGATTAATTTCTTTGCACTTTTTTTGGCTGCATAATGAGCGCCGGGAATCTGGAAAAAGAAATAACCCAGAAAGAAAAGTGAGCCAAGCAAAGAAGATGTTGCAGCGGTTATATTCAGGTCTTTTGCCATTTCTCCGGCTGCAGCAAATCCAAAATTCGCACGGTCGAGATAGGCAAGACTATACGTGATAAATGCAACAGGTATTAACCGGTACCATCGTGAAGGTGCAATGTTCGTTTTCATGAAGCGTTATTTAGAGTAGCTGGCAATATTGAATTATAAGTTATGAGTTATGAGTTATGAGTTATGAGTTATGAGTTATGAGTTATGAGTTATGGTTTCACCATTCACCATTACCATCTCAGCTAAATATTCTATCGTGTGAATGCCTGTCATTCCATTGCGGTGTTGGTTCGAAGTAACTTTTGTCTGAGGGATGAAGATGTTGTTTTACTACATCAACGTTTAATTCAATTCCAAGACCCGGTGCTGTTAATGGGATATTCGCAAAACCTTTTGTAATCAGTTTCCTTCCGTCAGTTGTTTTGACCAGGCTTTCCCACCATGGCAGATCTATGGAGTGATGCTCCAACGCTAAAAAGTTTTGTGTAGCTGCGGCACAATGCACATTCGCCATAAAAGAAATGGGTGTTCCTGCTTGGTGCATGGCCATTGCAACGCCATGCTCTTCCGCATAATCGCCAATTCTTTTTGTTTCGAGTAAACCGCCGGAAGAAGCAAGATCAGGATGAACAATATCTACTGCATGGATATCTATCAGTGGTTTAAAATTCTTCAACAAATAAATATCCTCACCGGTAAGGCAGGGTGTTTCCAAAGCATCGGAAAGCGTTTTCCATTGATCGGTGAGTTCCCATGAAACAATATCTTCCAGCCACGCTAAACGATATTGTTCCATTCTTTTCCCAAGTCTTATACCATTGTTCAGATCAAAATGTCCATAATGATCGGTGGAAAGAGGTATATCATATCCGAGCATACTTCGGACATTTTCTACCAGTTTCGCCAGCTCATCCAAACCTTTCTCCGTGATCTGAATTTGTGTGAACGGATGTTGTGTATTTGCATAAGACATCGGGTTGCCCATATCGCCCCATTGCGCCAGGTCGCCTTTATCGTTTTGCCAGATTTTGGCATTCACCAATGTGCCGGGTATGCCTTTTAATTCATTAATTCCCAAGTCCATTTTTAGCCAGGTATAACCCTGATCGTTGATGCGATAATCCATCAACTTTTTTTGTTCTTCCGGTGAGCCGGCTTCCGGTGTATCTGCGTACAATCTTACTTTATCACGATATCTTCCACCGAGCAATTGCCATGCAGGGATATTATATGCTTTACCGCAGATATCCCATAACGCCATTTCAACACCGCAAACGCCGCCTGCCTGCCTGCTTTGTCCGCCAAACTGCTTGATTATTTTAAATATCTGCTCTACGTTACAGGGGTTTAATCCAAGTATCCTGCTCTTAAGCATCAAAGCATATCTTTCATCAGCGCCGTCTCTTACTTCTCCTAAACCGTAAATTCCCTGATTGGTATCAATGCGGATGATAGCCGTTCTTCCCAATACAGTTGTTACACAATAACGCATATCCGTTATTTTCAGATCTGATGGAGAAGAATATCTTCTTACGTTTTGTGTGCTTTGTGCAACCAATTCTTCGATGGGGGAAAACATAAAAGCACTGCCTAAAGTGATGCCGCCCAAAGCAGACTTCTTTAAAAAAGAACGACGTGGGTTTCCGGTTTCAGCAGGATTTTTTTCTGTTGATGTTATTTCAGGGTCTGAATCTTTCAATCCAAGTTTTTTCAAAAACTTTTGAGAGGGTGTCATGTAAAAATAATTTTTTATGGTTAAGCAATCCTGATCAAGGAGGTATATTACCAGGTTCTGTCTTTCATATAATCATCCAATTCCTGTCTTGACATTGGTAGATTTTTTTGTGTATCGAGCCACTGTAAAAAATCTTTTTTTATTTCATCCGTCCATTGCTGGTCTATTTGTCACGGCGTGTATTTGCCTTCACGTAAACGCTGATGGCCAAATGAATCTCTCAGTTCAACAAATTCTGCATTC
>JAEZRL010000004.1 GCA_023440945.1 Bacteroidota bacterium | reverse complement strand
GGAATTGAGTTATCAGGCAGCACGAGAAATTTCATTCCGTTTTTTAGCGTGAACGTTTGAACATCATCTGCTTTCAATTGCGCATGCAGTATGTTAGTGATTAGAATAAAAAACATGCAACAACATTTTATTTTAGCATTCATACAAATATTTGAATAAATAAACTTAATATATGTTTTGATAATTTGAAAGACGCGCTTTCATTTTTTCAATTCAATGCTTTTCATTTACTTTGAAAACCTGGTTACTAAAAGGAGGATGATCGGGTATTTTTACCTGGTTAAATTCAAAATTTGTTGCCGTATGACAATCATTGCAAGTATTGGTTAAAAAAATAAAACCGCTCTTAAAAGCTGCAATGTCTTTATGCTCTATGGCTGCAGTAACACTGTCCAATGCAGGAGTTATCATTCCTATTTTCTTGCTTTCCTGCCTTTCTGTTTGAAATTCTTTTATATCATCAATATTTTCCTGTATTTCATGTATCTCGAAATCAGCAAGCTTCCAGTTTTGGTTCATTCCTGCAAACCAAAGCTTATTGTGATGAATTTGAATGCTGCTCATGAACTCTCCAAAACCGGGCTTATAAGAATTATCAATTTTATTTTGAAGGCTATCTATCCGGGCCTGTAGAGCAGAAGAGTTGCTTTGCTCATTACATGCGCCAATCATGAAAAGGCATACAAGGAAGGGAATATGATTCATACAAGATTTAGCTGTGTAAAGTTATGCAGAAAAACTGATATAAAGATTGAGTAAACTTTCGCTGCCTTATTGATGTCAACTGCAATAAATTTCAAGGTGCAAATATCTTTTTGAAGCCTCCTTTCAAGTTGCATAAAGAACAGAACGTACAAAGTGAGTGACACAAGAGACGATGCCACCTGCACAAAAGCCGGCAACATAATATAACTACTTATTAAGTAACAAGAATTATTGTATAAATGACTATAATTCTACATATATTTTTTCTATTTTACCTTAAAGTTTACCACCTCATTATTCACCTTCGTAAAACTTTACGACCATGCCTACCCAAGTTATCAGAATAAAAGGAAGCAACACTTCTACCGGATATTTAGATCTATCCGACAACGGACACACCTCGGCTCTCAAACACAATACTATAAAGTGGCAAATTGATAGCCACTCAGGCGTTTATTCTATTACACGTATTGAAGAAAAAACGAACTCAGATAACATATTTGAAACTCCTCCCCATGAACAAGGAAATTATTGGACAGGCGTTATTAGCAGAAGCGTTCATCCAGGTGACGAATATCTTTATTCAATATACTGGAAGGCATCTCAAAATGGACCGGAATATAAACATGATCCAAAAATTTCTATCAGGCCATCATTATCGCCAATCATAAAAATTCTTGCTTTCGTTGTAGCTCTTATCAGTATTTCAGTTTTTATCCAGTTGAGCATGAAAAAAGAAAAGAAGTAGCAGGATTTGCTTCTTCATCGGCTATTGCTTTATAAAACCAAACTTCCGTCAAGCCTTTGAAATGTTCTATAAAAAAGCACATATTCTTCTTATTGGCTTTTTTGGATTTATCACTTCCGGAGTTTTTGCGCAGGATCAAAAAATAGCTGATAGTCTCGCTGTTATCTATCAGCAAAATTTGCTGGAGGATACAGCTAAATTGGAATTACTAACAGAGTTATCTTTTAATGAAACGAGAGATCTGAATAAAGGTTTGAAGTATGCAGAAGAACTGATTAGCTTATCTGAACAAATCGGAAACAATGATTACCTGCGAAGAGGCTATTTTCTGAAAGGAACAAAAAAAAGATTGCTTGGCCAACTTACCGAGGCACTGGAAGGTTTTTTTAAAAGTGCGGAAATAGCGAAAAGAACAAATCATCTTACAAGTGAAGGAGAAACTTATGATGCTATTGCTGATACATATTCTGTTGCGAATAATCATTCCACCGCAATATATTATTACAACAAAGCCGTTGGTACTTTACGACGATCTAATGATTCAATTAGCCTGGCTTCTGCGCTTATTAATACCGGTGATGAATTTCGCAAAATAAGTAGATACGATTCTGCTCTTTTGTATTTCAGGGAATCGCAGGTGATTTTTGATAAGAAAAATCATTTAACCGGGAAGGCCTTCAGCCTTGGAGATATAGGAATGATCTATGCTGCTATTGGAAAAAATGATCTAGCGGAAAAGAACATAAACGAGGCCATTCATATATTGGAAGGAACACAGAATTATTATCCGATTTGTGATTACCTTATTTCTATGGCCGATATGTATATGAATAAAGGAGATAGCAAGGAAGCGCTGAATTATACATTAAGAAGTTTGCACCTGGCAGAACAGTATGGATTGAACGAACAGGTTGCAACAGCAAGTTTAAAACTTTCAGATATCTATGAAAAACAGGGAAACTTAAATGAGGCGTTGAAATATTATAAAAAGCATATTCAATATAGAGACAGCATTAACAATATAAATACGGTACAGAAAATGGCCGATCTGCGAACAAACTATGAAGTTTCGCAAAAACAGTCTGAAGTGAATATGCTTAACCAACAAAAACAAAACGAAAAAAATTTAACGCTGTTGCTGGGTGTTATACTTGGATTAACCATAATAATACTGGGTATCTTGATAAAGAATAATCAAAATAAACAAAAAGCTTATAAGATATTAAACTTGCAAAAGCAGGAAACAGACAGACAAAAAGCGAAGGCAGAAAATGCTTTTACAGAATTGCAGGCAACACAAAAACAACTTGTACAAACAGCAAAAATGGCGTCATTGGGCGAACTTACAGCAGGCATAGCGCATGAAATACAAAACCCCTTAAACTTTGTAAATAATTTTTCTGAAGTAAGTGTTGAGCTATTAGATGAATTAAGGACAGACATTTCGAAGAAACTAACAAATGCCGATAAAACCGCAGCAGATGAAATCATATATGATCTCGTAGATAATCTTAAAAAAATAAATGATCATGGAAAAAGGGCAGATCTTATTGTAAAAGCAATGTTGCTGCATTCAAAGGCAAGTTCAGGTAAAAAAGAACTGACAGATATTAATGCTTTAGCCGATGAATATTTGCGGTTAAGCTATCACGGATTGAAGGCAAAAGACAAAGATTTTTATGCAAGTGTTACAACAGATTTTGACGAAAGCATTGGCAAGTTAGAAATAGTACCGCAGGATATAGGAAGAGTTCTACTAAACTTATACAATAATGCTTTTTATGCAGTAAAAGAAAAGAAGAAACAAATAAATGGCACTTTTGAGCCAGCTGTTTCTGTTACCACCAAAAGCATTGGAAACAAAGTAGAGTTATTTGTAAAAGATAACGGTACAGGTATTTCTCAAACATCATTTGATAAAATATTCCAGCCTTTTTTTACAACAAAACCAACCGGGCAAGGAATCGGTCTTGGGCTATCTATCAGTTACGATATAATAAAAGCACATGGAGGAGAATTAAAAGTGGAAACGAAAGAAGGGGAATTTACTGAGTTTATAATTCAATTGCCGGGTGGTAATAATAATGCTACTTTAATTTGACTATGACGACAAATTGGGTTTTCCACTTTATTGATTTTTCCAACCAGTTAATTCCTTTTCAACTATATCCTTTGCACGATGGTATAATTGCTGATCGCCTTTATTCATCTGTTGTAATAACATTTTGCATTCACGTAAAAAGCGGGGGCCAAAGTCTGCATCATATTGAATGATCTCTTTGCAGTTGTCAATAATGTCTGCATACTTAATGGTTTGCGCCTGAGCGCTTGTATACGTTATTCTTTGCGCTTCTTTTTTCTTTCGTGTGTTACGATTCCATTGTGGATAGTTTGCTTTTACATACACATCGGTTAATTCAATAACCAATTTCAATGTTAATCCTGCCTCTTTATCATTCATTACAGAAAGCAAAAACTGTTTTAATTCATCCTTCCTAACTTCAGTATCTTCTAACACATCATGTAACAGTGCTGCACAAAGAACAGGTATAGAAGAAGTATATTCTTTGCATTACTCTAACAGGATGAACAATATAAGGCTCCGGTGTATATTTTCTTTTTTGTCCGGCATGTGCCTTGCCGGCAAAATCTTGTACTTTCTCTATAACTTGATTCATGTTAGAGAAACGACAAATATTACGCCTAAGCAGTTCATTTATAATGACAGAAGATAAAGGAAGAATTACTTAACTACAAGGTGCAGGAATTTAATATTTATTCTGTCGTAAGTGTAAGTAACATAAACGTTTCCTGCCTCATCTGCAATTATCGCAGGATAACTGAACTCGCCTTTGGGCCGTTTCTCAAAAGTGTAAATATCTGACCATTTTTCGCCATCTTTAGATGCAGCGAGTGTTAAAACAGAACGGCCATTCCACCACTCATCACCCGACCTAAGAGGGTTATACACCAATAGCTGCAGATTATCATTAACAGTAACGGCATCAATGCCCGAGTTTGGATTTGGCAAAACCGTTTTAGTTAGACTACTCCAGGTTTGCCCATTATCTGAAGACCAGCTTTGCACAACAACATTTTGTTTACTTCTTGCCAATAATTGCAATTTATTACCGGGATAAGTTAGCACCGTAGGTTGAATTACCTGGAATGTATCGCAATCAATATTAATTTTTTTCCAGTTGTTCAGCTTTTCGTCGGATTGTTCCATGTGAATTGTCCACAGGTTTCTATCCTTGCTTTCTACACTTGAAGGATATAAAATATTACCATTACTAAGCTGCAAAGGCTTGTCTTTTATCGGTCCGAGAAAATCATCAGGTAAACGTTGTGCTGCAGACCAGGTATTACCATTATCTGTAGAAGACTTATACACTGCCCACCATTCTCTTGGGTTAGGACCTACTTTATAATGCAGGTATAAAATGCCATCTTTTGCTTTAAATAATACAGGATTCCAACAGGCGTATTGCTTTCCATCCAGTTGTATGCCGTCCGCTGCTCTTACCGGTTTAGACCAACCGTCGTTGCCTCTTACCGAGGTCCAGATACACACATCAGGACTGCCTTCTTCTTCTCCGCCAAACCATGCCGCCATTAACTTATCGCCTGATAATTTTACTATTGTAGAAGCATGACAGGATTTAAAAGGCGGCGAATCAAAAATAAAACCACTGTCAACAACAGTTACTTTGGGTGATTGAGTAAATGCATTTACCGGCATATACAAAACAAATAACAAAGCAAAAATTTTGGCGAGATTAAATAAATGTGGAGTAAATTTCACCATGTTCATAAG
>JAEZRL010000492.1 GCA_023440945.1 Bacteroidota bacterium | reverse complement strand
TTTTTCAAGATCAGCAGGATCGTGAGAGAAATCGGCGTCCATTTCAAAAATATATTCATAGCCGCGCTTTAATGCCCATTTAAAACCATGAATATAAGCGGTGCCCAAACCATGCTTCCCAGCTCTTTCTTCCAAAAAAAGACAGTGTTTATATATAGCCATCAAATCCTTAACAATGGAAGCTGTACCATCGGGAGAATTATCATCCACAACAAGCACATGATAATTTTTATGAAGAGAAAAGATAGCTTCGAGAATATTCGCAATATTCTCCCTTTCGTTAAACGTTGGTATGATGATAAGCTTACTCAAGGAAGTGTTTGAAATTGAATTTACGATTATTATAATTACAACAGCATTATCAGAATATGGTATTCACTCTTTTACAACTTCTTTAGCAACGTGCGGTTAAATATTTCCGTTAGCTTTTGTTTAGTGTGCATAGAAAAATCACCTTTCATCATCCAGTCGTAATACTGCGGTTCTATCTTCAGTACTTCAACAACAGGCTTGCCCTTATGCTTACCAAAGTTGAACACTTCTATACCGTCAACCCGCACAAACCTTCTTGAAAAATCAACTATATCTTCTTCACCGGTGAATTTACATATATCTTCAAGTGTAGTGCCGATGTGGGGATAACGTTCGATCTGCGCACAAAGAATTTCCCATGTTGCCGTTGCATCTGCTTCTGCGCTGTGTGCTGCTTCCAACACTTTACTGCAATAAAATTTATAGGCTGCACTCAAAGTTCTTTGTTCCATCAGGTGAAAAACTTTTTGCACATCCACCATCTTTCTTCCATCCATTCTGAAATCAATTCCTGCTCTCAGAAACTCTTCAACAAGCATTGGAACATCAAAACGGTTGCTGTTATAACCGGCAATATCGCAAGGTTCTAAAAACTGCTTTATTTCATTTGCAATCTGTTTGAAAGTTGGTGCATCTTTCACCATGTCGTCCGTTATACCATGTACAGCAGAAGTGCCTTGTGGAATAGGCATTTGCGGATTAACAAGCTTACGTTTAACCTGCTTGCTGCCATCAGGAGATATTCTTATTACCGCTATCTCGATGATCTTGTCTATACTGATGTTTACACCGGTTGTTTCAAGATCAATAAAAGCCAGTGGACGTTGTAATTGAAGTTTCATCGAATATCTTTTATTTCTTTACTGCCTGATGTAACCTCGCATTTTTATTCCTAGGTGTTAAACACCTGTTCATGCTCGGTTTCATAGCTATAAATTGCTGAATAGCTTTTTTCTTCATTCAGTAACTTTTCTCAGATTTTTTGCGAGTGCAAACATATTTAATCCCTTATAATTAGCGCCATTCATTAACAATTAATTTCAAGAACAATAATATTTCTAATGCACAATGCTACACACTACTGTTATTTTCACTTTTCACTTCGCTGCTTTGGTTTAGTTTTGCGCTGCAATTTTTTGGCAGATGTTAGTAGGATTAAATAACGTAACGTTCGAGTTTGGTTCACGGGTAATTGTGGAAGAAGCAACATGGCATATTCATCCCGGTGAAAGAATTGGTTTGATCGGTTATAACGGAACCGGTAAATCAACCTTGTTAAAAGTGTTTGTAGGCGAATATCTGCCTTCTGCGGGAACGGTTGAGCGCAGTCGCGGAACAACAATTGGTTATCTACATCAAGACTTATTGAGTTTTGATACCAATGATTCTATTCTTGAAGTTGCGATGGGCGCATTTGAACGGGTGAAACAACTGGAAAAAGAAATTGAAGAGTTGGGAAAAGAGATCGAACGAATCACCGCAAACCCCTCTCCTGCCAACAGGCAACTTGAAAATGATTTATTGGAAAAGTACACCGATAAATTACACGAACTGGAAGTGCTGGATGGTTATAATATCCATCATAAAACAGAAGAAGTTTTACAGGGATTGGGTTTTGAAAACAAAGATCTGCAAAGGCCTTATAAAGAGTTCAGCGGTGGTTGGCGTATGCGTGTTCTGCTGGCAAAAATGATATTGCAGCAACCCGACGTTCTTTTGTTGGATGAGCCTACAAATCACCTTGATCTTCCTTCCATTGAATGGCTTGAAAAATATTTGCAGCATTACCAGGGAAGCGTCGTGATCGTAAGCCACGACCGTTATTTTTTAAACCGCATGGTAACAAAAATTGTAGAACTGTATCAGCAACATCTGCATTTTTATACAGGCAATTATGAGTTCTATGAAAAAGAAAAAGAGGTACGTGTAGAACTTCAGCAACGAGCTTTTGAAAATCAACAGGAATATATTCGCCAGCAGGAAAGGTTTATCGAACGTTTTCGCTCAAAAGCAACAAAAGCTGCGGCAGCACAAAGCGCCATCAAACGATTGGATAAATTAGAACGCATTGAACAGGTAGAGATAGAACGGCCAAATCTTCGTATCAACTTCCAGGTAGATAAACAACCTGGTAAAATATTAACAACTCTCAAAAATGTTACAAAGAAATTCGGTGATGTAACGATTGTGGAAAACACTTCTGCAGAGATTGACCGAGGTGATAAAATTGCTTTGATCGGTGCAAACGGAAAAGGTAAATCAACCTTGCTTCGCATCATTGCAGGAACAGAATCGTTTGAAGGCGAAAGGGTTTGGGGTTATAACGTGGATGAAAGTTTTTATGCTCAACATCAGCTTGAAGCGCTTGATCTTAATAACACTATCTTAGAAGAGATGCAAACGTGCGGCAGCGGTAAAACAGAACTCGAACTCCGGTCGCTGCTTGGTTGTTTTTTATTTAGTGGTGATGAAGTAGAAAAGCGCATAAAAGTTTTGAGTGGTGGTGAAAAAGCAAGGGTTGCTTTGGCGAAAGTGATCGTAAGCAAAGCGAATTTCCTGATGCTGGATGAACCAACTAACCATCTCGATATGCACAGTGTTCAACTGCTTGTGGAATCATTGAACAAATACGAAGGAAGCATTATTTTGGAAAGTCACGACCGTTATTTCATCTCAAAAACAGCGAATAAGATATGGGAAATTATTGATCATGAAATAAAAGAATTCAAAGGCAGTTATGATGAATATGTAGAATGGAAAGAACGAATGGCAAAGCAGGCAAAAGAACAGGAAGCAGCGAAAGAACAAGTTGTGATTCAAAAAGAACCTGAAAGAAAGAAAGAAGAAATTGTTGCGCCTGCTACTCAGAAAAATAACACTGCTACTTTAGATCGTGATCAGAAAAAAGAACTACAAAAACTGCAAAGACAATTCAGCAAATTAGAAGAACAGATAGAAAAACTAAAGCAACAAAAAGTGCAGATGGAACTGGATATGAGCGATCCTTCTATTTATGCTGACAGAAATAAATTTGTTGAATTGGAAAACGGATACAGCAGCTTGTTGCAAAAATTAAAACTATCAGAATCGGATTATGAGCAATTATTTGAGAAAATTATGGAAATGGAAAGCTGATCCCTCACTCACCTTACTACTTCAAATCTCGTAAAAGAACCATCTTCCTGCGGCGTAACAATCACATTTGTAACAACGGCTCTTCGGGGACCTTTGTGACACCATTTTATAAATTCGTTGATCTTCGATTCCTCACCAGAAACGATCATTTCCACATTGCCATCTTCCCTGTTCTTCACCCAACCTGATAAACCAAGTTCATCAGCCATTTCTTTTGCAGAAGCACGATAAAAAACACCCTGCACTTTTCCTTCAACCAATAAATGAACGGTGGGCATACTATGAAATTTTATAAAAATAAAAGCAAACTTAAACTGAGTATAAAATCGTTGAGCTTAAAATTAATATGAAGTAATTGATGCCAGACGTTATACAGATGAACGGATTGCGACGCAAGGGACGATGTTATGAAAACCTGTTGCCGGTATCAAAATGTATGACCTAAATATTCTTACAAAAAAGGTAAGCCTATCAACATAAAAAGCAGCCGAATAGAAATTCAACTGCTTGCCATCTATGACTAAAACCCAAAGTACTTTATTACCACAAAGGTTTTGACTGGTAATAATCCAATATTTTTGTGCGTAAAATGTAATCGTACCGTGCAGCAATAAGGTTTGTATTGGCTGCATCATAATTTCTTTTTACAGTTAGATAATCAACAGATGTAATTACACCTGCATCAAAACGTACCTGCGCAGCACGAAAAGATTCACCAAAAGCTTTTACCTGTTCGTTCAAAGTAAGATAACGCTGATAAGCTGCATTCATATTCACATAAGCCTGTTCAATAGCCTGGCGCAATTGCAACTTTGTTGTTTTTTCTTCGTAAGAAGTGCTTCGTTCAAGAATCTTTGCTTTGTTCAACTGGCTTCTTGCGGAAAGTCCGTTCAATATCGGAACAGACAATCCTACACTTACAAATGAGTTGAAATTGTTTTTCCATTGTTTTCCATAAGCAATTTTCTGACTGCTGTAACTTGGTTGAGGTGCATACACAGGAAGCTTATCATCGTTCAACAAAACATAATTATCGGTTGCTATAAACTTGGTATCTATCAACTGCGATAAAGCAGCGGCACTGGAATAGTTTGTGCCCAGCCCACCATTTAAAGTAAGCGATGGCAATAACAGACCTTTAGCCGTTTTTACACCTTTTTCTGCGCTTTCACTTCTTAATTCTGCAGCTTTTACAAGCGCCAAATGTTCAGATGCTTCCTGGTATATCTGCTCAATAGTTGCATCATATACAACAGGCACCAACCCTTCACCTGTTTTTTCAAATTGCATATCGGCAGAATAAGGAACGTTCATTAATTGAGCCAGTGTAACTTTTGCTGTTTCAAGTGCATTTTTTGTTGTAACAACATTCAGTTCGTTTGTTGCAAGTTCGCCTTTTGTATCATAATAAGTGTAAGGGGCAATAGCGCCTTCTTTATTCAATATTTCAAGACGTTCTACCTGTTTGCGTGAAACGTCAGCCTGTTGTTTTGCAAGTGCCAATTGTTCCTGGTTGTTCAAAACCTGCAGGTAGGCGAGAATTACATTGATAGTTAAATTATCTTTCTCCTGCTGCACATCCATTTTGCTTGCCTGGAAAGTCAAAGCATTTTGCTTAATATTATTTTGAATGCTCGAACCATTCCATAAGGTTATGCTTGCGTCAAGACCATAATTAGCAGAGGTTAATTTTTGATCAATATAACCGTTTGTAAAAGGGTCTATACTACGGCCCTGGTTTAAACTATGCGAAATATTCGCACGTGTAAAAGGAAGCATTTGGCCCCTTGCCTGTTGCAGATTTGCCTTTGCATTTTCGCTTTGAAATTCAGACCGTTTTACATCAATGTTATTCGCAATCGCAATTTCAATACACTGCTTCAAACTCAACGGCCCTGATACCGAATCTGTGTTCTGTGCAAATAGTTTTAAACCTATAAACGATAACAATAAAAAAAGTAAGTTCTTTTTCATTTGAAAATATTTGTATGTACCCGGCTATTTTATTACTATTAAACTTTTGTTGCGTCGCACTCTTGTAGGCCTTGTACTTTATTCAGCTATAAGACTTCAGACATCAATTATCAGCCATGACTATAAACTATGAACTATAAACCATAAGCCTCCTTCTACCCTACGCCTTCTGCCCCACTTTTCTTTCTTCGCCTTCCATCTTCTCAATTCTTCCATCCAGTAAGTGAACGATGCGGTGACCATACGCTGCGTTTTTTTCAGAATGTGTTACTTGTATAATTGTTACACCTTCTTCCCGGTTCAGTTTTGAAAACAGCTCCATAATTTCTTCACCTTGTTTGGAATTAAGATTACCGGTCGGTTCATCTGCCAGTATCAGTTTGGGATTAGCAACCAGCGCTCTTGCAATACCAACAAGTTGTTGTTGCCCACCTGAAAGCTGAGTAGGAAAAAGATCTTTCTTACCCACAATATTGAACTTATCAAGCATATCAGAAACGATTGCTTTGCGTTCAGAAGATTTTATATCCTGGTAAATAAGCGGTGTTTCAATGTTTTCATATACGGTTAATTCATCGATCAAATGATAGGCCTGGAAAACAAAACCAATGTATTTTTTATACAGTTGTGAACGTTGTTTTTCTTTCAGCCTAAATACATCATTGTCAAAAAATTTATAGGCACCTTCTGAAGGTTCATCCAACATTCCTATTACATTTAATAAAGAAGATTTTCCCGAACCTGAAGGCCCCATAATGGAAACAAATTCACCTTCATTAACCGTTAGATTGATATCTTTTAGGATGAATGTTCTGATGCCACCTGTTGTTATCCATTTTGAAATGTGCTGCAGTTCTATCATAGTTTTAAGTTTCTTGCAAAAGTAGTTGCGGTACATTAAAGTACAATTATATGCCAGACGATAACTACTTGATTTTGAACAGTCTTTTTTAATGGCAGCAGCAGAGGTGTACGTTTTTAATACAGTAACTGTTCAATTTTGATACAGGTATAGAACATCTATAAGAAACTTGTAAGCAGAGATAGAATTACTGTAGTTCTTTACAAACTATTCATACTGCACATCCATCAAATCAGTGCATTCAACTGTGCATTTTTTTGCGGCGCTTTCAAAAGCAAGTTCAATTAAACGAATAGTGTTATAACCTTGTTCCGGCGTTACTTTTAATGGGGCATTGTTAACAATGGTTGCATAGAGGTCTTCATAATATGCACCATAATTTCCTTTGAAAGAGGGAACTCTTTCCTTAATAATTTTTCCATCAATTTCAGTATGTAACAATCCATACATTTCCTCCGGTTCGCTTCCCCAATCTGAAGAGACAGGTAATTCACCTGCTTTTAATTTTGCTTCCTGTGTATCTTCTCCATATTTTATAAAAGAACCTTTTGTTCCGTGTATCATGTAACGAGGGCCGGGTTCCCGTACAAGCATTCCCGCTCTTAAGATCACTTTTAAAAAGCCATAATCCAAACGCAGATCAAAATAATCGTCCACCCTTGCATGAGGCCTTTGCATACGAATATCTGCTGTTATCGCTGCAGGCAAACCGAACAAACAAAAAGACTGATCAATAATATGTGCACCTAAATCGTACAGGATGCCGCTGCCAGGTTTTGCTACTTCCCGCCAGGCATTGTGCTTTGCCTCGGCACGATAACGATCATAATGTGCTTCAAACTCATGCACCTTTCCCAATAAATTTTTCTGCAAAATATTTTTGATAGTAAGATAATCACTTACATACCTCCGGTTTTGATAAACACTCAAAACTCTTCCTGCTTTTTTTGCGAGTGCTGCCAGTTCTCTTGCCTCAATGCTTGTAATAGTAAAAGGTTTTTCAATCACAACATGTTTGCCGGCCTGTAAACATTGAACGGTATAAGGATAATGTGTTTCATTTGGTGTTGTTATAACAACGAGATCAATATTGGTTTGCAGAAGTTCTTCAAGACTTCTTACAACCTGCACTTTTGGAAACAACTGTTTTGAATCTTCTTTGTGTCTTTCCAATACACTTACTACTTCATACTGCGGAAGTATTTTTAAAAAAGGAGCGTGAAAAACTTTTGCTGACATTCCATAACCGACGAGCCCAACTTTTATTGTTTCCTGCATGATATTGTTTTGATTTTTTATTGCTGAATAGAATTACAGAACGTACAAGTGAGTGACACAACAGGCGATAACTTAAGAACAAAAGATTGCTCACATATCATTCACTATTTTTTTATAACTCGTTACGATTCCTTTTATAAGCGATGAGCTAAAACCCTGGTGTTCCATTTCATTTAAACCGGCAATCGTGCAGCCCTTTGGTGTTGTTACCTTATCAATCTCTTGCTCCGGATGTGTATGTTTTATAAGCAATAACTCTGCTGCGCCTTTCACAGTTTGCGCGGCAATAAGTGAAGCTGTTGCCGCATCGAAGCCAATTTCGATTCCTCCTTGTATGTTGGCACGAATGTATCGCATTGCATAAGCCGTTCCGCAAGCACCAAGTACAGTAGATGCATCCATTAATTTTTCTTCAATAAAAACCGTTTTGCCCAATTGATTGAACATATCGGTTACATAACTCACGTCTTCATCCGTTGCATTGTGTTTGCAAATGCACGTCATGCTTTGTTGGATAGCAATTGCGGTATTAGGCATGGCACGAAACAAAGTAAAGTCGTTACCCAAAACCTGCTGTACATCTTTTATCCAGATGCCGGTAATAACACTAACTAATTTGTGTCGTGAAGGATCGAGATGGGGTTTAAGTTGTTCGAGTATTTCCTTTATCTGGAAAGGTTTAACAGCGAGAATTATCCAGTCGGCATACTGCACTGCTTCTGTATTATTATTGCTGACAAGCACACCTTTTTGTTCAACCGGTTGCAGTGTTACGATGTTTCTTTTGGTAATGATAAGGTGTTCAGGTAAAATAAAACCGCTGTTCATCAAACCTTCGGCTATTGCTGTGCCCAAATTACCACCACCAATAATTGCAATTTTTTTATTCATGAGCGTTAAGATTCTATAAGGATGGAATTTTGTTGAATGGCTTCAACAATTTGTTCAAAAGAAATTTGTGAGGAAGCAATATTTATTACAAACTCATAAGCTGTTTCCTGAGAAGCAGTGAGTTCATAATTATTACGAAAAAGAAAGAAGTATGCAGCAAGAAAACCTGCTCTCTTATTTCCATCTACAAATGGATGATTTTTTACAATGCTTTCTATAAGTGCTGCAGTTTTTTCGAATATTGATGGATAAAATTCAACATTACCAAAAGATTGAAAAGATCTTGAAAGTGCACTCTCTAATAAATTTTTATCACGAATTCCTAAACTACCACCAAAATCCCTGATTGATCTTTCATGTAATTTCAATACTTCTTCAAGAGAGATCATTTCGCAAGTTTTTGCAACGTTTCATGATATTTTTCTACAGCACGTGCATAAATATATTCTACAGAATGTTTATCATTATTCAATACTTTTTGAAGCAATTCTTCTGCAAGTTTTAATTGATCTTCAGATAAATCATTGATTGTCTTAATAAGAAATTCTCTTTTTTGCTGAAGCTGATCCATAGCAACACGTTTCCTCAAAATTACCAAATCTTTTTTTGCATCAGGTAGTTACGTACATAATCGGTAACGCCTTCTTCAAGCGAATAAAAATCTTCTGTATAACCAGCATTACGCAGCTTTTGCATGCTTGCCTGGGTGAAGTACTGATATTTATCACGTATATCTTCAGGCATATCAACATAAATAATATGAGGCGGAATATCCATTGCAGAAAAAACGGCTTTCACCAGGTCGTTAAAAGATCGGGCTTTGCCTGTTCCTACATTATAAATGCCATTTTCTATCCTGTTGTTCATCAACCAGGAAATGATCTTCACTACATCTTTCACATAAATAAAATCACGAAGTTGTTCACCATCTTTATAGCCTTCTCTATGACTTCTAAATAACTTTACACTGTCATCTTTTTGTATCTGTTTGAAAGAATGAAATATTACGCTGGCCATTCTTCCTTTGTGGTATTCATTTGGTCCATACACATTGAAGAATTTCAGGCCTGCCCAAAAAGGTGGCCTGTTTTCCTGTTGCAAAGCCCATTTATCAAATTCATTTTTGCTGATGCCATAAGGATTTAACGGGTGCAGTTTGTGCGACAAATCATTGTCATCATAATAACCTTGTTCCCCTGCTCCGTAAGTTGCAGCAGAAGAAGCATAAATAAGTGGAATGTTATTAATGGTGCAGAAATTCCATACATCTTTTGAATATTCAAGATTCAATTCCTGGTGAACGGCATAATCAAATTCAGTTGTATCGGTTCTTGCACCAAGATGAATAAAATAATCTACTTCCAGTTTTCTTGCAGCAATCGAATCAAATAATTCATCCCGATCAATGGTATAAGAGAACTTTTTATTCTTCCAGTTCTGTTCCTTTTCATTCGATCTGAATTTGTCAACCAAAATCAAATTTTCGTAACCATGTTCATTAAGGAATTCAACCATGCAACTACCAATAAAACCAGCAGCACCTGTTACGATTATGCTTCCTGATATTGGTGTTTTCTTTTCTGTAATTTCTGCCACGATAAAATTTTTAGGTTAGTATTTTTTTATTAAACCGGCTTTTACATCTTCGATTAACGCCTGTTGTGTCACTCACTTATACGTTCTGAACTTTATCGTTCAATTTATGGATCTGAAAATGGAAAGGGATTTATATAACATCATCCAAAGCCATTTCTTTTGATGCATGTAAAATCCTTTCTATAGCTGTATCATATTTTTCTTTCCAGGCCGAAATGCCGCCCCAATCCTCACCATTAACTTTTATCTCTCCTTCAGTAACAGTACCAAGAATCGTGACAGGAATTCCTGCAGCAGCAGCTTTATGCTTCAAAACTTCTGATTGTTCTTCTGTACAGGTCACAACAACACGGCTTTGTGCTTCGCCAAACCAATAAGCATCTTTGCGCAGGTCAGAGTTGGTTGACACATTAAAACCAAGTCTGCGATTAAAGCCTTTTTCCAGTAAGGTAACAATCAAGCCTCCTTCACTTATGTCGTGTGCACTTTTTATTTCTTTTTCTTTTATAACAGAAGAAATAAATTTTTGAACTGCATATTCTTCATCAAGATCAAAATAAGGAGCAGAAGAAAACTTTACTTTTTTGATCTTATCAAGATATTCTGATGAACCAATATCATTTCTTTGTTCGCCTATTAAAACGATAACATCTCCCGGTTCTTTAAAATCTAAAGTCATACGATTATTGAAGTCATCAATAACGCCAACCATTCCAATAACAGGTGTTGGATAAACAGGTCCATCCGGATTTTGATTATAAAAACTCACGTTACCACCAGTTACAGGCGTGTTGAATTTACGACAGGCGTCACCCATACCTTCAACAGCTTTTACAAACTGATAATATACCTCCGGATCGTAAGGATTACCAAAGTTTAAACAATTGGTAACACCGATTGGTTCACCACCGCTGCAAACAATATTTCGTGCAGCTTCCGCAACGGCTATCATCGCTCCTTTATGTGGGTCTGCATAAACATATTTACTGTTACAATCAACCGTCATTGCAAGTGCTTTACCTGTTCCCTTTGCTAAAACAACAGAAGCATCAGAAGGATTATTTGTGCCTGCATTTGCTGCACCAACCATACTATCATATTGAACATACACCCATTTTTTATTAGCAATGTTTGGAATTTGTATCACTTGTTCTGCAACAACTTTTAAATCTGTTACATCTTCCACATTGTTAACAGAAAATGATTCAGTCTTTGATAAATATTCCGGTTTTTTATATTCTCTGGAGTATTGTGGAGCGCCACCACCCAAAACAAGTTCATAAGCGGGTAACACAGCTACTTCTTCATTCTGCATATAAAACTTCAACAAACCATCATCTGTAACTTCACCTATTTCGCTGCAGGGCAAATCCCATTTTTCAAACACTTTCAACACTGCGTCTTCTTTTCCTTTCTCTACAACTATCAGCATTCTTTCCTGGCTTTCACTCAACAGAAGCTCCCATGCTTTCATATTTTTTTGACGGGTAGGAACTTTATCAAGGTCTATCTTCATACCTACACCGCCTTTTGCACTCATTTCAGAAGTAGAACAAATAATGCCTGCAGCACCCATATCCTGCATGCCTACCACTGCCCCTGTTTCGATCACTTCCAAGCATGCTTCCAATAATTTCTTTTCCTGGAAAGGATCGCCAACCTGTACTGAGGGTAACTCCTCCACACTTTCTTCTGTAATATTTGCACTTGCAAACGATGCACCCCCAATACCATCTTTACCCGTTGCACTTCCAACAATAAAAACAGGATTGCCTGCACCTTCTGCAGTGGCGCTTATTGTTTTACCTACTTTCACAATTCCTACACTCATGGCATTCACCAAAGGATTGGTGTGATAACATTCTTCAAAATATACTTCACCACCGGTTGTTGGAACACCAAAGCAATTTCCATAATGACCGATACCATGCACCACGCCAGCCAATAAACGTTGTGTTTTTTTATCAGCAACACCTTGAGTGTCTTTTAGATTTCCAAAGCGAAGGCTGTTTAAAGCTGCGATTGGTCGTGCACCCATTGTAAAAATATCGCGATGAATACCACCTACACCTGTTGCTGCACCCTGGAAAGGTTCAATCGCACTTGGGTGGTTATGACTTTCAATTTTGAAAACCACACCATAACCATTTCCCATATCCATTAATCCTGCATTTTCTTCGCCGGCAGCAACAAGCATTCTTCCGCCTTCACGTGGTAATGTTTTCAGCCATTTGATAGAATTTTTATAACTGCAATGTTCACTCCACATGACGCTGAAAGCACACAGTTCGGTGAAGTTGGGCGCTCGTCCCAGTTTTTGTTCGATAAGATTAAATTCTTCTTCCGTAAGACGCAATTGCTCCGCTGTTTTTGCAGTTATTTTTTCCATTTATAAATGACTGTTAAGTATATTTTTTAAAGCCCCAAAGGTAGTAAACAAACGACAAGAAGATTTATAAAAGAAAGAATGAGGATTAGAGATAAACAAGAAAGAAGAATGCAATAAAAAATCCCGCTATCAAAGGGAATTCTATTTTTTTAAAGTGGATTTTTAATTATTGTTATAGTAATTTTTTTTCGCTTCGATAATAGCATTGTTTCTTTCATGCCGTAGATCGCGTATCTCTTTTTTCCTTTCAGTTTTTGTAAGAGATTTATCATGCCTTACTGTAGAGATATCATGCTGATAGTCGTTATTGATTTTTTCTATCTGCAAATCTAATTCGCTTTGTCTGTAATAACCATAAGGATAGGCAAAACGATCATAGCCAAAAGGTGAATAGAAAGAATTAAAGCCATATTTGTAACCATAAAAAGGTCTGTAGCCATAAGCCGGAATAACACGGACGACCCTTACTTTCGGATTAGTGAAATGCATATTTGAGGCCACTTTCGGATGCGTTTCTCCGGCAAATGCACTTAGCGTTATTCCGAT
Organism: Bacteroidota bacterium; assembly: GCA_023440945.1. Lineage (GTDB taxonomy): Bacteria > Bacteroidota > Bacteroidia > Chitinophagales > Chitinophagaceae > JAEZRL01. Next base: position 2,322 of record JAEZRL010000492.1, on the reverse strand, counting down.
TGCAAATAATGCTGTTATAATTTTTTTTTATAATTGATTCAATTAATATGTGCTACTAATAAAGCAATTCTGATGCATTTTATCACTTCATGTTTTATTATAACCGTGTACTAACACTTCTGTTATAGAACTGTTAGTACAGGAAATAAAATCTGTTGCAATGACATGTTGCAGAGATAAGCTGCTATAAAATGACAGTGTATTTAGCCTTTTTTACAGGTTTCTCTGCTTGATTTTTCTGATTCAAATAATATTGAGAATTGGACTGTTAAGAGGGAAAGTTTTCTTTTAAAGCAACTGCTGTATAAAAGTATTCGTACTTAACGAAAAATACCTTTATGAAAAAGCATCTGCTGCTTGCTGTTCTTGTTTTTACCGCATTAGCTTCAAAGGCAACAACACATATCGTTCATGCAAGAAATTTCCAGTTTACCCCATCTACCATAAATGCTTTTGTGGGCGACACGATCCAATGGGTTTGGGATGAAGGTTTTCATACCACTACTTCTACCAGCACACCTGCCGGAACTTCTTCGTGGGATGCACCTCTTACATCATCTGCTCAGTCCTATATATACAAACTTACAGCAGCAGGAAAATATGATTATGAATGCGTTTACCACGTTCCGGGTATGGTTGGCGTTATCAATGTTTCTAATGTATTGCCCGTTGTACTTGCAAGTTTTGATATAAGCAATTCATCCAACCAGGCAATTCTTAACTGGCGTACTGCTACAGAAGAACATACAGCTTATTTTTCTGTTCAAAGAAGCAGTGATGGAAATAAATTCAGTGAGATAGCGCAGGTAAAAGCAGTAGGTAATTCTTCCGTTACTCAACGTTATTCTTATGCTGATAACACAATAAAAAATGGCAGTAAATATTTGTATTATATGCTTGTGATCGTGGATGAAGATGGCAATAGGGAAAGTTCTGAAATAAAAATGTTCAGGAATGATCTTTCTGCTTCCCGTTTAATAGAACAATTAAGTCCAAATCCTGTAAGCGAAGGCCATTTGATGATTCAATTCAATGCCGATAAACAAGGTAAAATGAAAGTGGAATTATATGATATGTTGGGAAAGCTTATTAAACAAACAGAAATGTCGGCAGTAGAAGGTTTAAATAATGGTCATCTTCATTTAGGCGGAATTGCACCCGGTGTTTATACTATTGTTTTTTCGCTGGATAAAATGAAAGAGCAAAAAAGGATTGTGGTTGAGTGAGGAAGGCTAACTGATCAAATCCTTCAACTGGTGTATGAAATTATCTCTGCTTATCATTCTTGCCCCCAGACTTGCAAGATGATCGGTATAAACCTGGCAATCTATCAACGCAACACCTTCTTCAATTAATTCGTGAACATAAGACATAAAAGCATATTTACTTGCATTGCTTATGGCACTAAACATACTTTCACCAAAAAATATTTTTCCTAATCTTACACCATATAAGCCACCTGCAAGTTCACCATCTTTCCAAACTTCGGCACTATGCGCATAACCGAGATGATGCAAGTGTATATAAGATTGTTTAAGCTCGTCGTTTATCCAGGTTCCATCCTGATTTGGTCTTGTAATTTGCTGACAAGCATCAATTACTTTTTCAAAAGCCGTATTAACAGTGAAAGTAAAAGCTTGTTGTTTAAGCAAACGGCTCATGCTTTTACTTACTTTCAATTCATGCGGATATAAAACAAATCGTGGATCAGGACACCACCATAAAGGAACATCGCCATCATACCATGGAAAAATTCCTTTTTTATATGCTGCCAGTAAACGTTCTGTTGAAAGATCTCCACCCAAAGCCAGCAGTCCATCTTCCAATGCATCTGTTACAGGCGGAAACCATATTTTTTTATGCAGCACGTTAAGGGCCATGCAGGATGTATATATTTTTTATCAGTCTTAATAATCGGCTGTAACTTCAATGGTTGCACCAATGCCGCGTTCAGTAATGGTATCGCACATAGGTTTCAACGTTTCATAATCACCTTTTTTTACCGCACACTTTCCTTTAAAATGAATCAGTAAAGCGCATTGCTCGGCTTGTTCAACTGTATGGTTACACACGTCCACCAATGTTTCTATCACCCAGTCAAATGTGTTCACATCATCATTCCATACAATCAAATTATAGGGATATTGTTCAGCAGTCAGCACATCAATATCTTCATCTGCATGCTCGTAAGGTTTAGAAGCAGTATTTTTGTAAGCACCATTCATGGTTCAAAATTATTGTATTATACTTTTGTTGAAACAGGTGATTAAATATTTTTGTAACGAGCGGCAGAATAAGCATGAGGCTTCGGTTGTGTCACTC
>JAEZRL010000416.1 GCA_023440945.1 Bacteroidota bacterium | reverse complement strand
GTATAGGTGTTCGCGAATCTACTTCGTCGATTTTGGCTGTTGTACTACTGTAGCGTCAGCACTTGATTTGTATAAGAGGCAAAGACGACAGGAAATAGAAGACTGAAGATTGGAGGCACAAGTATGGCTACATGCAGCGCCTGGCTACCAAACTTGCGCCAGCGAAGGGAGTTAAGGAGGAAAAAGAAGGTGAGGGTGAGTTATGAGTTATAAGCCATAATGATGGATGACACGCCGCGAATTTCTCCCTGACGAGTGTATGAGTTGTATATGGCTTATGTATGGCTTATATATGGCTTATATATGGCTTATGTATGGCTTAACACTAAGAAGGGTAAAAAGTGTCTTATACTGAAAAAACTTTACAGGAAGATCAACTAGTTTCTGTTGCCTTTGCGGTCCTGGCACCGGCAAAAATTAAAAAACACCCCCGGCACTTCCCGGACGCTGCTTATATTTGTTATACTCAATCTTCAGGTTATGGAAAAGACAATTCACCAGGGTAGGAACATCAAGCGTTTTCGGGAAATGCTGGGCATCAAGCAGGAAGGCCTGGCACTGGAACTGGGAGACGACTGGAGCCAGAAAAAGGTGTCTTTACTGGAGGGAAAGGAAACGATAGAGCCTAACCTGCTGGAACAGGTGGCTAAAGTGCTGAAAGTACCGAAAGAAGCGATCGAAAATTTTGATGAGGAAAAAGCGATTAATATTATTTCCAGCAACACTTTTGAAAACTGTGAACAGCCCGCATCCATTTTTTATAATTCTACTATTAATCCCGTTCAAAAATGGATGGAAGCTTTAGAAGAAAATAAGAAATTGTATGAGCGTTTATTGCAAAGCGAAAGAGAAAAAAATGAATTGCTTCAAAAGATAATAAATGGGAAAGTATAGAATTTGATTTGTAAAAGCTACGGCAGGTAGAAGACTGAAGATAGAAGGTATAAGGAGGAAAATCGTGATTAGCGGTTAACGCTTCTTATCACCTTTGCAGGATTGCCAACTGCCACGACATTTGCAGGAATATCCCGTAATACCACTGCACCGGCGCCGATAATAGAATGAGCGCCTATTTTTTTACCCGGGATGATGATGGCGCCTGTGCCGATATGTGCACCTTCTCCTACCGTAACACCACCACATAACGCGGCATGCGGACTGATGTGCACAAAATCTTCAATTATACAATCATGGTCTGCAGAAGCAGAAGTATTGATGATGCAATGTTTCCCGATAGTTGTATCGGCGTTTATTACAACGCCACCCATTACAACGGTGCCTTCCTGTATGGTTACCAGTTTGGAAAGAGTGGCTGCTGGATGAATAGCGCTAACATAATTTGCTTTAATGGCGTGAGCAATCTTTTTACGGATGGCATTATTACCAATAGAAATAAGAAGCTGGTCTGCAGAAGGATCAAATGGACCGGGAAAAGGGAGCGCAGCCAAACCAAATAATCTTTTGGATAGATCGGCATCAAAAACACCTGCTATGTTTTGACCATTCAGTTCGAGTATTTCAGCGATCACTTTGGCATGACCACCTGCACCGTATAAATAGATCATTTGCTTCCGGTAAATTTTTCCATCGTGGCAGAACCTGCGGCATTGATACCCTCAGATCTGAACACTTTGGCAAAAGTCATAAACAATATCTTCATATCCAAACCAAAGCCCAGATGATCAACATACCAGACATCGTAGGCAAATTTTTGCTCCCAGCTTATGGCATTGCGGCCATTTACCTGGGCCCAGCCGGTGATGCCGGGTTTTACCTCGTGTCTTCTTTTTTGATCGGCATTATAGAGCGGCAGGTATTCCACCAATAAGGGCCGCGGACCTATCAAACTCATATCCCCTTTTATCACGTTCAAAAGCTGCGGTATTTCATCCAAAGATGTTTTACGGATGATGTTCCCTATACCGGTTAGCCGTTCTGCATCGGGCAGCAGGTTACCATTTGCATCTTTTTTATCGCTCATGGTTTTAAACTTTATCACACGGAATATCTTCCCGTTCTTACCGGGACGGGGCTGCAGGAAAAATACTTTGCCGTTGTTTGCGAAAAAGAGGAGGATTGCTGAAAGAAGGAAGAAGGGTGAAAGAGCTATAAACCCAACAGCACTAACTACTACATCAAAAACTGGCTTAACATACTTCAGATACATACGCACATTTAATTCCTTTCTGGTTCAATTCCCTTTTGTATTCCTCTAGTAAAGCGTGCCATACTACTTCTCTACTAAAATTTTTTGTAATCATTTCTCTCGCAACAGAAGAGCATTTTTTTCTGAAGTCTTCATCTGCTACCATTCTTTCCATTGCTGCTTCCAAGGCAATTAGATTTTTAGGAGGAACAATCAGACCATTTACGTTGTTTTTAATTATCTCGTTACAACCGTTAATATTTGATACAATGGAAGGCAGATCAAAACAACCTGCCTGTAAAGGAACATTGGGAAATCCTTCACGATACGACGGAAAAGCGAGTACATCAGCAGCCGCCAGATAAGGCCTGACATCGTTAATAAAACCTGTACAAATAATACTTCTGTTCGCTGTAAGGATATCTCTTGTTGAATTGTCTATCGGATCTAAATCGTCTTCAAAAGGACCGATAAGTAATAATTTAATATTAAAATATTTCTTGTTAAGATGATCAAAAGCTTTAACAAGCTCATTTATTCCTTTATCTTTTACAATTCTCCCCACAAAAACAAACACAAGATCATTTGCTGATATTCTGTATTGTGCCCTTATTTGCTCGGCTTCTGTTATTATTTTGCCTGTTTTTTTAAAATAGTCGATATCTATTCCGTTAGAGCTTCCTTTGCCTATTACTTTTAGTTTATTGAAAGAAGTAAACTTATTTTTTTCAATATAGTCCTTCAATTCAAAAGAATTGGGGTAAACAGCAGAAGCACAGGCATAGATGCATTTTTCTATAAACACTAATAGTTTTCTTTTTGAGCCCGAACTTTCCATGAGTGGCAATCCTGCCACTGTATGCAAGCGAACAGGCACCTTGCAGAACCATGCTGCAAGCATACCTATCAGCCCCGCTTTTGGTGTATGTGTATGAACAATAACAGGCTTTTCTTTTTTTATCAATCGTACCATCTTCCACAGTGCTTTGACATCAGCAAGCGGAGAAATGGTTCGTGTCATAGGAATGATACAATGTTCGCAGTCTTCTCTTTCTTTTATACTTTCGATTTCAGAGCCATTCGCACTTACAGCAGTAACGTCAAAGCCTTTATCAGACATAAATTTTAGCTGTCCCGTCAGTAACTTATCCAAAGAGAGTGGTATCGTAGTTACACGCAATAATCTTAATCTGCCTTTAAAACTTCTTTCCACTGATTCACAATCTTATCTATGTTTAGTTGATCTGTTACCATTTGTCTTGCAGTCCGCACAAAATTGCATCGGTCAGGCGATGTTAATTGCATCATATGGGTCATTGCGTCCGCAATTGATTTTGCATTTCGGGGTGATGCAATATATCCGTTGATTTTATCTTTCAAAAGATTCGGCACTTCACCTACACTTGTTGCTACAGCAGGACACTCGTGCAGCATTGCTTCGATCAACGTGTTTGGCATTCCTTCCCAAGCGGAGGAAGACACGTACGCATCGGCGGCATAATAATATGGGAAAACATTTTCCTTTTTGCCTACTAAAAGAATTTTTTTCTCTAGGCCTTTTTCTCTGATATAAGATTCAGTCGCTTCTTTCAAAGAACCATCACCTACTATTATTAAAATCCAATTTTTTATACGCACGTCGAACAGCGAACATGCGTCTATTAATGTTGGATAATCTTTAGGTACTTCATGTCTCCCCACCGCAACCCAGACAAAACAATCTGAAGACGTGGGTACAAATTCCTTTCGAAGTTTAGAGCCGCACCTTCTTAATGCCTCCTGCTCCGAATCCCGCCGAACAATAACACCGTTTAAAATGATCTTCAGTCTCGATCCAAGAATGACTTTTTCATCTAAAAAAGCTCGGGCGACAACATTAGAATTAACCACCGTTGTTTCATCAAAACCTCTTGTAATTTTCATCAAAGAGGTTCTTGATGAAGAACCAAATGTTGAACTTCTTATCGACGTTATAAGTTTGAGTGCAGGAAAAAAAAGCTTTAAAATCCTACCTGTAATATTCGCCGGGTAGTTAAAAGTTATCAAACATTTTATTGCGTTTTTTTTAAGTATAGTTAAAAGCCTGAATAACGCCTTTAATGAATACTGCCCCTGCTGCATGTTCAAAGAAAAAATTTTCACTCCTTCTTTTGACATTTCATCTACGAAAGCTAGTGGCGAAATCATTGATATAACAATAACTTCAAAACCACTTTGTAAGAGCCTGGGAGCAATTAAACTAATTTGCCTCTCAGCGCCGCCTAAAGAGAGGCAAGGAACTAGTATCGCTATACGCTTACAACTCCTCATTTTAGTTCGACATTATTTTTTCAATCTTCCCAATAAATTTTTCAACTGTTCTCTCATACAAATATTGTTGGAAAGTTCTTAAATTTTCTTCCACCTCTGTTTTACTTTTATTTAAGCTTCTCATAACCGCTGCTTCTAACTCTTTTTCATCATCCGGAAGGCACGTAATTAATGCCGGTATATCTTCAACTCCTCCTGCGCAAAGAGTGCTTACCACATTGCCGTTTTGACTCATCATTTGTAATAGAACATTTGGAAAACCTTCTATACGGGAAGAAACCACACAAGCCTTAGCCTGTCTGAAATAGGGATAAACATTATCAACTCTGCCAGGTAAAATTACTTTATCTGCAATTCCAAGTTGCGTTGCAAGTGTTTGCAATACTGTTCTTAAACTGCCGTCTCCTAAAATAACAAGCTTCAAATTTTTATATGAACTGCTAATGATTGCAAAAGAACGAATTAATAAATCAAAGCCTTTTTCATCAATCAGTCTTCCCGCAGACACTATATAATCGGTATTAACTGTAGTTTGAAAAGACATTTCATCAGCATACTTAGCGGCAACTTTTAAATTAATGGGATTAGGAAGCACAATTACGTTTGGTATTTTTTTTAAAATGCGTGGAATATTTTTCAACAACTGTTGCCTCATCAAATCGGTTTGACAAATAAGGGTATCTACTGAAGAAAAACCCATTTGATAAAAAAAGCGAAATGTAAGCAATCTTAGGCCGGAAAATCGGCTAAAAACAAGGGTAGATTCGCGAGCCACAAAATGCCTGATGGAAAGTATGTTTAACTTTCTTAATAGCCCTACAATTGCAGTTATATGGGAGTGAGATGTATATGCCCTGTCATACTGAGTAAACCGATGACTACTAAGGTTTTTTACCAGCCTTACTGTTCCCTCTCTCTCCCGCTGTCCCTTGCCGTAAAGAATACGTGCTTTCTTTTCCAGATCCTCCCAGCCTCTATGTTTCTTGTCGTTCATAAAAAAAACTGTAACACCATCATCATTATCTGCATGATAAGAAGCAATCATTTTCAGAAACTGCTCAGCACCTCCTAAAGAATCGGTCGGCAAAACAATTAGAACCCTATACTTCAACCTCTTAAATGTTTAAATCATTCTATAAAAGTGTTAACTCTACTGGATATTCTGCTTTTAAATTTTCGGTAAGCCTCATCCAGAAGAACTTTCTGACCAGATGAATCTTGCTGAATGAATACTACATTCTTCAACATTACCGATGGCCCATACTGGTAATTCCTGCCGATTTTGATTGGTAATAATGCTGCATTGATAACATGAATATCATCTATTTGAATCTTACCAGTAACTTTTGCCGTTCCTCGATCATAAAACCCACCAAGTATTAATCCATAAGGAGCGTTAATACTCGTTACATTGTTAATACTTATATTTACAGATTTTACTAAAGAGTCAGGCAAATTGCTCAACCCAACCTGCAATGTAGATGTACCATTATTAAAACCACAATAATTGGAAATCGCTATACTATCAATTGCTTCTTTGCTGTTATTGGGTTCTATGTCCAAGCCTGACATTGGAGCTGTTCCAAGCGTGTTCGAAGAGATTAGATTTTCTACCGTTATGTTTTTGCCACTGGTAATGGTAAGACCGTTTCGCCTGTTATAGTCCAACCAAGCATTAAAAATTTTAATTTCCTTACTTATTCCATTCCTGTTATTTGATATATATATACCATCGCCCCAACATTGTGAAATCTGGGAGTTATATATTTCTATGTTTTCAGCGCCGCTAATTCTTATCCCCATTCCGCCTTCACCTTTAGAGCCCAGATGATTTAGCCGATCCCCAACTATCACAGGGGAGTACAACTTCACATTACTGACATTATAAATTCTTAGAATAGCGTAGGACTCCAATGCATTAGGTTTCAATATTATCTTCGAATTTTTTGAAAATTTAATTATGGTATTGCTTCTGAGAGAAATTCCTTTTTCATTTATCAATACAGGGAAATCAGGGAATATAACATTATCGTAATTATTTATACCTTCCTGAATATATGAAGTATAATCAACTGATGCGTCAGTTACATAACCTGACGGCAAACTCTTCGTTAGATCATAAATTTTTTTTTCTTTCCACAATCTATCTGTATGTTTAGTTTCATTAAATGCAAATTGTTTTTTTAAGCTGTCCGGTATAGCAGCATATTTAAACTTATTTTGAGCAGAAGAATCTACTCTCAAACAAGCAGAGGTAATAACAAGCATGCTGAAAATAAAAAGTATTTTATTCATATAACTTAGCTAGTTAGGAAAGAAATTGTTTGAATTCCCATGATGTAACCTGAAGAATTCGATCTTTGTAGCTCAATGTCCAGTTAATCTCTTTTTCAGAAACATATTCCCGAAGCATTTTATCTTTAAGCTTATCAAATTTTCCAATAATAACCGCAGGTACACCTGCTACGACACTGCCCTCTGGGATTGATTTTGTTACTACAGAACCCGCTCCTACCACTACATTGTCTCCAATTCTAACACCGGGCATTATAATGCTATCAATACCTATAAAAACATTATTAGCAACGTTAATAGGACTATAGAGATATCTTCTGCCCTTTTCGTCCTTTGCAAGGCATGCAGAACCGTCATGCGTTATAAACTTCACTCCAGACGTTACTGTAACATTATTTCCAAGAGTAATTAAAAATGGTTCTGTTCCCCAAACCGTCGTATAAATTCTACAATTACAACCAATTTTAACTCCTATTGATCTAGCGTAAATCAGCTTTCCCCAAAATATGAGAATAATCGCTGTCTTTGCTTTTTTAAAAAATTTCCAAATCATTCTGCAGCTTTGTTAAAAAGAAATAAGTCATAAAAACGTGTTTTCATAATTATTCAGCTTTGGGAAATAAATTCAAACAGAATTTTGCGTATAATATTTTGTCAAACTGCTTCAAATAATTCTCCATTGAAATTTCATACCCTTTATCCTTTACCTGAGCATTCATTCTTTTTTTATCTGAATGCTGCAAGTACCAAAATATCCCTTTTTCTAAATCATCCGGCGATTCACTTTCAAATACGTATCCTGTCTGCAAATGGTCAATGTACCATTGAGTACCGCAAGTCGTAGAACAAATTACAGGTAACCCATGTGCTATGGCCTCTAATACAGCTATACTTGCTGGCTCATTTCGAGCTGGTAATACAAATAGATCGGCATCCTGATAAAACGCTTCAATGGATGTATGACTTACATTTGTTTTCAAAATTACATCGTCTTGCATGTTGTTCGAAGTTAGAAATTCGAGTACTTGTTGATAGTATTGGTTATGATCGTCTCCGCTCAGTTCTCCAATAATCGTGAGAACAAATTGATGGCCTTCTTGTTTGATTTTTAAAAGCACTTCCAATAATAATAAATGATTTTTTCTTTCAGTAAACTTGCCGATTGACAAAATCCGAGTGATATTGTTCGAAGGAATCAAAGCGGTTCTCCTTCCTTCTGTTGTAACAACAAAGGGTATAAAAAAAGAATCTTTTGGAATAGATGCCTTGACATTTACCTTTCCTAAAACAGGAGTTATCCAAACGGAATTGAACAACGCATTAATAAACTCAACTTGAAACATTCTTTTTTTTGTGTAGTTAGTATACAAAGTTTCTTGAGAATAGATAATAATTTTAACTCCTAATAACCTGCCGTATACAGCTGCCATAATTGGAAACCATCTTTTTAAACCTCTTACTATTATAACGTCAGGTTTTTCCTTTCGCAAGGCATTTAAATATAATATAGGATTAGGAAAGCCTCTATACATGTTTACACCACCTTCACCAAATATTTTTATTATTACCTTTGAAATAGACGAAAGAGCAAATAGTTTAGGTTGAAGCTCGGAATAATCCTCCGTGTTACCTCTCATAATCGCATGCACTCCAACCTTAATATTTATCGATTTAAGCGCTTTAACCCAACCAATCATATTGGTATGATACCTAGGTACAACAAATAGAATTTTCAATGACTGCACTTAAAAATTAATTACTTAAAAAATCGAAAAAGTTTCCAATAACAACATCATCATTAACGAAATTGTTAATCCACAGAGGACCGCTGAGTATTGAACCTATACCTAGTATTGGAAATAAATACCTCATAATTTGAAGCGACCAAAAAATAAGTAAAAAAAACTTTATCCTTCCTATGTAGAGACTGATCTGCTTACTGTTCCGGAAATCTCGGTTATTTAGAAGAAAAAATAAACACATCCACATAAAAATTTGCGTAACTGAGATAAATCGCCCAACACTTGGGATTACATTTAAAATATTAAAAAGTCCGCTCAAGAAAAAAGTGTAAATGAAAAATCTGTGCAGATATTTCTGACCTTTAATGAATTCTTGATTTTGTTGATAACACAAATAAAATACGGCACTTAATATGAGCTTGTATGCAAGATCAGCTACAAAAATAATGTTTCCTCCTGTAGAAGCTTTTGAAGAAGCATTTAAATACATAGAAGCACGGCTGAAAATAAATGACGGTAAATAATTACTTGCGATATCAACAAATTGATTAGGGCTTATGCCCACAATTAAGAAACTGAACAGGAAAAATATGACTACGGATTTTGAAAATTTTTTTACAAACAAAAAACTCACGGAAAGCAGTATAATTAAATAATAGGAGAAATGGATTAATGGAGTGAGTAATATAAAAAACAATCGTTTAGGACTTCCTTCGTAAATCAGCGGTAATATTCCATAAACGAATACTTGTGATGCTGTCCAAAAATCAAACCCATTAATATTCCATATTGGAACTACGAAGGACAAAGCAATTGTGATAATTAAACTTCCGGTTCTCTGTAAGCCATCGTTTTTTTTGTGGATATAATCTATATTTCTTGAAAAAAAATAACCGAAAAAAATTCCATAGGATAGAAACAAATAATGATAATCTGAGGTATACTTAGATACGATTACAGAAATAAAATCACTCACGACTTCTATGTGATTGCTGTTAACAAAGAAAGTATCGAACAGATCTTTTAAAGATGTATGAGCAGCATGATAAGATAAAAAACGTTCTTTATATGCAGAAGCATCACCCGTAAAATTATTTGTAATCTGCATAGCATATCCGAAATAAGCTGCGAACCCCCACACTATATTTTTAGCCCATTTGTTTTTAAAGCTTTTTAAAGCTAAAATATAGGATAAGAGGGGCATTAAGATAAATAACATCCAAACTAGAATACCGCTTCTATTAATTGATTTAGAACTACCCAAAATTTGTTAGAATTATAACATCAAAAATTGCTGAGCAACATATTTTATATCATATTTTTCCACACTTTCGAATTTGTGTTTATCTTCATAGTTACCATTCAAAAACTTATTTAATTTGATAGGATCAACAGAACCGTTTTCGATTGTAAGTACAGGCCTTCCAACTATATAATAATCAATCAGTTTACTAGGTGATTGGACTGAAGATATATTGCTAACGTTGATTAGAAAATCCATTTTACTAAGTTCGCCCAGCAATTTCTGCCGAGGTACGTAGTTTCTAAGTTCTATTTTCCCGTCTGCCTTTTCCGCATAAGGCCTGACTAAATCAAAGTTTGATGAATAAATTATAAATCTGTACTCTCTATTTAGGTGAAGCAAAAACTCTAGAAATTTTCTGGGATCTCTCTTATCCTTATAAAAAGCACCCGCATAGGCAAAGGTAGTTATTGGATTTGGCGTATAGGATAAGATATTTCTTTTGTCCTTCTCCAAATCAAATCCTTGCGGTATAACCTTAATTTTGTTTCTATATTCCGGATAATATGATCCAATCGCCTCTTTCACTGGTACTGTGATAAAATCAGCTATTCTGCAAAAATTTCTCTCATGTTTTTCAAAGAATTTTGCAGGTGTTCGAAAAGGATTGCTCATGAAAGGGTCTCCACAATCCGCAATCCATTTCCGCGCTATTCGTCGATCTTTTACTAATGCATCTGCCACACCCCAGTGGATGGAGTGCGGCTTCGCAATAGAAATAACTAAATCGTAATCGCGATATTTTCTCAACTTTTTTTTTGTTTTAAAATAATATAGGACGTCAGGAAAGTTTAAGTATTCGGTCATACCAATTTCCATCAAAATCTTCAAAAGAACTTTTTTAAAAAATGAAAGATTATTAGCGTCGGTTGGACTAAAAAAATGAGTTCCCAAGTCGGCTACTTTTACATTAAAATCTTTTTCGAACTGATCATGAACTATACTTTTTCTAGGTGCTACCACTGTCACATCGTTTCCTTTCCTTGATAGTTCCTTTACTAATTCCGTAGCTCTAGAAGAGCGGGGTCCAGCTATAGGGAAAAAAGACTTACTAATTACTAATATTTTCATATATCTTCAAAAACTTGTCTATTATTCTTGTCGCGGTCTTTCCATCCCAGAGATAAGGTATTGCTCCCTTTTTCCATTGATTCTTCAACAAAATACTTAAGTACTTTCTTATGCTTTCAACCCTAGTTCCTACAAGTTCATTAGTTCCTATTTCGATTGTTTCAGGCCTTTCCGTGTTATCTCTGAGAGTTAAGCAAGGCACACCCATAACTGTCGTTTCTTCTGTAATGCCTCCTGAATCCGTTATAATTGCTTTAGCTTGTTTCACAAGATAATTAAATTCGAGGTATCCTAGAGGTTCAATAACCTTCAAATTGGAATACTGGAAGCAATCTTTAGAAAAAGCCTTTGCCGTACGAGGATGCATCGGAAAAATCACTGGTAATCCTTCCACATTATTTACGATTTCAGAAATTATTACTCTGAGATTAATTTCATCGTCCACATTGGAAGGCCTATGCAAGGTGACGACAAAATATTGATGAGGATGAAGTTGCAAAGAATCAAAAATGGATGGTTTTCTAAGTTTAACTTCATTAGCTAATAGCGTGTCTATCATGACATTTCCTACAAAAAAAATATTACTTTTATTAACTCCGGTTTTTTCAAGATTTTTATTCGCAAATTCACTCGTGGTAAAAAAATAATCCGTAATACTGTCAGTTACCATTCTGTTAATTTCCTCAGGCATAGATAAATCAAAAGAGCGTATACCAGCCTCCACATGCGCAACCTTTGTATTCAATTTTTTTGCTACAATAGCGCACGCCATGGTTGAAGTGACATCGCCTACAACCAAAACTATGTCCGCTGGGTTAGCAAGTAACTCTTTTTCAAAAGCCACCATTATTGCCGCTGTTTGTTCTGCCTGTGAACCGCCACCACAGTGCAAGTTGATATGAGGGTGCGGTATCTCCAAATCTCTAAAAAAACTATCACTCATTTTTGTATCGTAGTGCTGTCCTGTATGGACAAGTCGATATTGAATTTTTGCCCCTGTTTTCTGTGCCCTGTGAATGGCATGAATAATTGGTGCAATTTTTATGAAGTTTGGACGAGCGCCTGCAATAATGCAAATTTTCATTTGAGTATACAATATTTATTCGTCGGTTCCCTCTATTACCTTGGGGCCGAGTAAAATTTTCAAGATTTTCTATAACTCTATAAGGGAGAGACACATCTTCAATAAATATCCAAAAGCCAATTTTTACTTCGATTGGAAAGGTTATATTTTCTTTAAGTTTCTTCTTATTTGGCTGATTATCGGGTCTAAAAATTTCAAATATTCTAAATTAAAGAAATAAGAAGTTGAAAGTACTAAAACAACGTATATGCATAATGAGAGTATGAACTCGATGATATAGTTCTCAATTGAAATGAATTTAAGTCCAGATACAATTAACAGCATAATACAACTCGTATGGACAATTATTTGCAAAGATTGTTTTACAGGAAACAAATCAATCATTCTTACCTTGAATCTTTTAGCAACAAAGTTAAGCGCAATAAGAACTTTCAAAATAGACAAAAATACCGAGAATAGTGCTATTGCTATCGGAGAGCTAAATATCAACACAACTAAGTAACTACCTGACCAAGCTAATGCGGCAATTAGCATATGCAAACGTGCATAAAATCTTGTTGCTCGCATTGCAAAAACTAGCGGAGCAAAAATAATTATATTAAAAAAGTTTGTAACCATGCATATTTGAAAATAAATCGCAGAATGTTCATATGCTTTCGAATATAAAAGAACAACAACTGGATAAGCATTAAAAATAAAGAATACAACCATAGGATAAATAAGGTATGCAGATTTCAAGAGAGTACTCTTCCAAAGAATTTTAATCTGATCCAGATTATTTGGCTCGCTCAACAATTTAGAAAGAACAGGCATTAATACGATGGAAGTGCTAGCAGTTATCATAGAAACTAGAGGTAATTCTGTAAACCCGTTCGTATATTCTGCAAAAGTTTTTGCACCAAAATAGCGGCTAATAAAAAACTCATCTGCTGCTTTTATAGCAATACCCCACAAGCTTGCTGCAACCAAAGGTAAACTATAATCAAAAATGTCCTTATACTTAAGCGTGGACGATTTCTTCTCCACTCCTACATAGGGTATTCGTCTAAACAAAAGCGCCAATAACAAGCTTAAAAATGAAACAATTACCCATCCGTAAATTGCAGAAATAAATGTGCCATGAAACAAAACCACAGGCGTTACTATAAATAATAAGGTTAAAAGTTTTGTTATGGTATTATATATCGCTAAATGAAAAGTTTTCTTATAGCTTGAAAAAATACCCTCAATGCCCAAAGTGGGCATTAATAACAGTGGAACAGGAGAAAAGACCTTTAATCCATATTCCAACTGCTCATTCTTCAAAAGTTGTGCAATAACGCCGGAAAAAAGAAACAGAAGCAACGAAAATATAGCCCCTAGTACAAATAATACCCTACTTATTTGTATTACAATCGCCTTACCTTCACTGATACTGAATCTAGGCAGATAATAGGAGTAAACCCTTGGCAAACCGGCTGAAAATATTACTAGTAAAGAACCATATATATAAGAGATTTGCCTGAAAGTACCATAATCCGTTTTATTAAAATATCTCGACAATATTGCACCGCTTAAAATGGTTAGAGCATACGAACTTAAGTTGCCAAGTGCCACCCAAAAAGCTTGTACACTATTGCTATTTTTTCCATTCATGTTCATAATTCATTATTTGTACAAAATGAACTATGCTTTTAAATGAAACATAATCACCTCTTTTGAATAATCTTTCTTTACAAGAAATCGAAATTTTAATAAGTTTTTTATAAAAGAGATTAATGTCACATGTCCCTTGTATTTGACCTTGAAAACCTTTTTCTGTATTACATTCAAATCATCATAATAATTCTCATCATAATAATTAACATGTTCAATGAACAGAGGAGTTTCTTTGAAGGGAACAAATATGAATAAATCTGTGCATCTTTTTAATAATTCTACAACCGTTGCTTTGTCATTTGTAAGATGCTCCATTACATGAGAAGCAATAATTACGTCCGATATGGGGACTTTACTATAATCACCTGAGAAAAAACTGGCAATATGAGAATATTTTTTTTTGCACTCTTTTATAGCAGCATCAGAAAAATCAATACCAGTTATCTTAGCTTTAGGAAAAGCTTTTGAATAGACAGGAACAGCATCTCCTAATGCACATCCAAAGTCCGTTATTGTACCGGAAAAATCGCGACTAATACTAACGTGCTGGATATTCGCTTTTGCGTACTCTGTAGTCTGAATCCGCCCTCTTTTATTCCAGTTTTTGAGAAACCGAGTTTCCCAATAGCCCTTACTGTTGATATTTTTAATTACCTTATCCATACTAACTTTAACTTAAATAAAAAAAATTGCAACTTAAAGTCTACCATCTACACAGTTTGTATTTAAAATTCCCTTAATGTCATATACAACTGATTGCTCTTTAGCAAATACCCCAATATTTGTTTTTTTAAACGTGTCATGCGCAACTGCAAGTATCACCCCGTCAAACTTTCTCCCTTTTACCCCTTGGTTCTGACAATCAACTTGGTATTCCTGAAATACTTCTTCTGCATTTGCCCAAGGATCATGGATACACACTCTTACATGGTATTCTTCCAGTCGCTTTACTATATCAATCACACGTGTATTGCGTACATCGGGACAGTTTTCCTTGAAGGT
>JAEZRL010000317.1 GCA_023440945.1 Bacteroidota bacterium | reverse complement strand
GCCAGCAATACTGAATTCGTGAAATCCTTGGGTGCCGATAAAGTTGTTGCTTATGACAAGGAAAATATTCATCAACATAATGCGCGTTATGACCTGGTTATAGATGCGAATGGAAATCTTACTTATGATGATTTTAAGAGAATGGGTAGTAGAGGTGTGATGATCGGGTTTACAACAATGGGGCATATGATGTCAACACTTATCAGTAAACTTTTTGGCAAATTTCCATTAACACAGTTTACAGCGGAAGCAAATAAGGAAGATTTGCAGACACTGGCTATTTGGGTAGCCGAGGGGAAACTCAAGCCTCATATTGATAAAGTTTTTCCTTACACAGAAATACCCAAAGCAATTAGTTATATCGAAGCTATGCGTACCAGGGGAAAAGTAGTGATGCAATGGGTAGATGAGCAGAACCTCCAAAGTCTATCAAACAATTTGAGATAAATACCATTTTTATTGTCAATCGTCCTGCCGGCAAGGCAGTTCACGATAGTAGCTTTGTTACATCAATTTAAAGGCTATCATTTAATTCGGAGTTAGTCTTCAGTTTCAATATAATAAGGATTATTAAAAAAATTACCTGCAGGATGGGCTGTTAGCCTATTGCCCCGACCCATGGATAATATCATAACTAACATTAAAAAACCAATAATTATGTGTTCAAAAATTAAAACTGTAAAATCATTAGCAATGGTTATACTATTGATCACGCTCGTTTCAAATACGAATGCGCAATCAAGCAAGTTTAGTATTTCAGTCAATGCGCTTACCACGAATTTCAACTATGGTGAGGCGGGCGCGGAACTCAAGCCGTATAAGAAAGATTATCGGGGACTGCAGGCAGGTTTTTCTTATCAGGCAGGAATTACTCCAATGTTTTCCCTTGTTCCTGAAATTTATTTTGCTGTGAAAGGCGGTACGCTCAGCGTGAACAATCCTATAACACAGGGCAAATCGACTTTGCGTTTGAATAGTTTAGAGTTACCAGTTCTGGCACGTTTTCATATTAGGAATATATACCTGAACGCTGGGCCATATGCAGGCTACAATGTAGGCGGTCGTATGAAAATTGAAAGCACAAACACATCTACTGAATCTTCATCAAAACTCAGTTTTGGAAATGGTGCAGATCAAATAAAGCGTTTGGATTTTGGGTTTCAGGCAGGTGCTGGTTATAACTTCAATGTGAAGCATTCCATCCTTACGCTGGATGTCCGCTACGGGTACGGCTTTGTAAATATTTCTCAGGATATCGAACGATATAACAGGATGCTCAAGATCAGCGTTCAGGTCTCAAAGCCTGGTAAAATGATTTCTGGGAAGAAGCGCCGCGATACTGATATCTAAGCAGAAGTTAAACTAACGGTTTTGCATACACTTAAATAATAAAATAGTAAATTATGAAGATTCTGATCGTAGGTGCTTCAGGCACCATGGGCAGTTATTTGTCCGATGCATTCGAAAAAGAGCATGAAGTTATTCGTGCAGACAGGAACAGCATGGATGTTCAGGTAGATATAACATCGCCGGCATCTATTGAAAATATGTACAAACAGACAGGAGCTTTTGATGCACTAATCTCTACCGCAGGTCCAACCTATGTTGGCCCCTGGAAGAGCCTCAACAATGAAACATTTCGTGCGGGAGTGGAAGGTAAGATGATGGGGCAAATCAATTTGGTATTGATTGGTCAGCATTTCATAAATCCGAAAGGTTCATTTACACTAATCACCGGCGCGTTAACCCATGATCCACAAAAGAACTTTGCCAATGCTTCAGCGGCTAACTCCGCAGTAGAAGGGTTTGTGCGGGCAGCGGCGATAGAACTGGAAAATGGCATTCGCATTAATGCAGTTAGTCCAACCGTAATAGAGAACTCGCCTCAATATTTTCCTTTTTTCCCTGGTGAAATGCCGGTTACAATGAAACAGCTCGAATTTGGTTTTAGGAAAGCTGTATTTGGAGCGAACACCGGGCAGATCATTAAACCTTTTTAATCCTTTTTGAAACCTCTAAATGGGTCGTTACCCAATGGGTAGCGGCCCTACAAGAAAGTTGTTATGAAGCACATAATACTGTCATCCTGTTTTGTTCTGAGTTCTTTTTTTCTATATAGTCAAATCCAGTATCTCAGGTACAACGATGATTTTAGCTACCTGGATACAGTTTCTAAAAAAGGTCTGGAAAAGCTCAAATACATACCGGCAGCCAAAACGGTAAAGCTTTCTCTCGGAGGTGAAGTGAGAGAGCAACTGCAATGGTATAATAACATCAACTTTGGGGATGGGCCATCAACATACGTAAAAACAACTACCTGGCAGTTATGGCACAGAATCATGGCACATGCCAATCTGGACCTGAGCCAGAAGCTGAGAATATTTATGCAGTTAAGTAGTACTTACCGGTTTTTGAATCCAAATCCGCTTGTGCCTGAGATAGATCAGAATAAATTGAGTGTTCACCAGGCATTTCTTGATTATAGTATTGGTACACGATTTATGGTAAGGACAGGAAGGCAGGAAATAAGTTATGGCAGTCATCGTTTGATCACTTTCAGAGAAGGCCCTAATACCAGGCTTACATTTGACGCAGCCGTTTTTAAATATCTAAATAGAAAAAGAAAGATTGATGTTTTTGTCATTTGTCCAGTTATCTCCCGTAAAGCAGTATTCGATGATCAGCACTTTAAAGATGTCACACTTGGTTTCTATGGCATTGAAAAGTTAAATAAAAAATTGTCTGTTGATTACTATTTTATGCATTTTCATTCCAAACGAAGGCGCTATAATTTCGTTACCGGTACGGAAAACAGGCAGGTTTCAGGCTTTCGATTGAGTACAGCGAACCAAAAGATGAACTATGAGATAGAATTCACTTATCAGTTTGGTAAGTTCAATCAACTTGCAATTAGTGCCTATGGGTTATCAGCGGATTTGCACTATAATATTCCAGGTAAAAAGAACATTGTTTTTGGATTTGCCGGTAATTATATGACAGGTGATAAAAACATCAACGATAAAAAACTGAATACCTATAATCTTCTTTATTCAAAACCTCAGTACGGTCTAACAGCACCGATAGGTGCAACAAACATGATAACAGCCAGCCCATACATAAAGATCAGTCCTGTACGGAATTATAACATGTATGTGAGCACTACCTTGATGTGGCGGCAAAGCACTCAGGATGGTACATATAATCCGGGTGCTGTTCAGGTGAGGCCCACGCCGGAATACCAGCAGCGATGTTCAGAAAAGCAGTTGGGCACCCTGGTGGTAATGGAATCAAATTATACAATCAACCCGAATCTTTCGTTAGCAGTGGATGCTTCAAAATTCTTTGCAGGAAATTATGTTCATAAAACAGGTGACGGTAAGGATATTACTTATTTGTCTTTTAAAGCAAGTTTCAAGTTTTAGAAAAACATAGTTTGGGCTGACCTACTTGTCTGCCCTGAAGGATGCTGACTGTGGAAAGGCCGGGCATTTATAAAATGCAGGACCTGGAACCAAATTGCAGCAATTAAAGATATTCTCCCGCAGATCCCGTAGATTTTCGCAGAAGTATTAAAAACAAGACTGGCCAGCATCTAAAAGGCGTCCCAAACTGCGTATGGGACAGGTTAAGAAAATTGAATGAAGAGGTGTTAAAAAAGGAAATGTAGCGATGTTATGCTTGGTTATATTCACTGCTGGTAAGGTGCACCGACGATTAGAATTATTTGATGCTTGAGCTTTTTTCTTTTTAGCCATTGCGTCAAGGCAAAAGAAGTGATACAAACCATATCAGGACAAAAGTG
>JAEZRL010000265.1 GCA_023440945.1 Bacteroidota bacterium | reverse complement strand
TTATTAATAAAAATGCAGGTTTGCGTTTGCTGTACAACCAGATCGAAAGCATTCTTTAATTGATCTTTTGTAAAAACTTCATCTACCGTTTTACCACCATAAGCATCATAACGCAGGAATTTTTTCCGTAATCCAGGCAATTGCGTTACGAGATCGCCTTTGAGATTATACGGATATAATTTCCCATCCGTTTTATAGTAAGCCATAACAGACTCTGTTTGACCATTTTGGTCAAAATCGTTCACATATAAATGTGCAGGGTGATCTTTATCCGCTTTTATTTTTGAATTCAACCCCCAATTACCTGCTATAAGATCAGTATCACCATCGCCGTCAATATCAACAGCATTCAAACAATTCCACCAACCTGAAGATGCAGGGATTTCTTTTAATTTATTCAGCTTGTTATTATCAAATTTAAAAATGGTAACCGGCATCCAGTCCCCTACTATCACCAGTTCTTTTTTCCCATCATCATCAATATCAGCAAACAATGCATCGGTAACCATTCCTAATTTATTAAGAAATGGTGCGACTGTGTTAGTAACGTTCTGAAAATTGCCACGTCCATCTCCTTTTAATAAAATGCTTGAAGGTGGAACGCCATAACTACCGGGAACACTTCTTGCCCCAATAAAAATATCGTTATTACCGTCATGATCATAATCTCCAACAGCGATACAGGACGCGTTCACAGAAATCACCGGCCATCCCTGTTTTGGCCTTGAGAAATTGCCTTTACCGTCATTTATATATAATCGTGTTAATAAATTGAATGAGCCTAATTTAAACTGATTACCGCCTGATGCAACAACAAGATCAAGATCGCCATCACCATCTGCATCAAAAAAAGTTGCACCGATGTCCTCATCGTCTTTGTCCTGGTTGAAGGTATACTGGAATTTCTGGATGAACTTACCATCTTCTTGCTGAATGAAAAGTTTGGCAGTATCATTCACAGCACCACCCATATAAAAGTCAGTTAAGCCATCTCCATTTATATCACCAACAGCTATTTTAGGGCCTTCGGCAGAAAGCATTTTTGGGATTAATCGTTCCACGTCAAAGTCGGTGAAATTGTTTTCTTTATGCACATAATCGCCTTGCAATACAGAAGAAGTTACATTGCTATAATAGCCTAAAGGTTTAGTATTTTTATAAATTGTTTTTTCTGTTGCATCTTTTTGTAATAAAGAAAGTATTGTATCTGCCTTTATGTTTTTGAGTATCTGCCTTTTTTCGTTCGGCCATTGCACTATTAAACTATCCACAACCTGCTCGTTGCCTAAACCAAAATTAAGTACCGGTTCCACACTACTTTCGAAACCGCGACTTGGCATTTGCTCCAATACCTGTTGCGTTTGTTTGGTATAGATCGTTACTCTTGTTCCTAACCCAAATGTATTTGGCGATTCTCCCTTCAGCTTCACTTTTAAATAATGTGTATGAAACCTTTCGCGGCTTTGATTGCGATAAACAAATGCTTCCATGTTCTCATTATTCACAACAAGATCAAGATCCCCATCACCATCAAGATCACCATAGGCTGCGCCGTTGCTGAAGCTGGGTGTTGCAAGACCTAAAGCTTTTGATTCATCTTTAAAAGATAAATTCTTCTGATTCACAAATCCATAATTTGAAATAGGCGTGGAAGGCATTTTATCGAGGAAACTTTTCATATCGAAAGAACCTGTTCTTGCCTGGTTCATTACTTCCTGGCTACCAAAATAATCAAGGAAATCCTGGTTAGTGAGATCTTTGCTGATTCCATTACTTACAAAAATGTCTTTCCACCCATCATTGTTGAAATCAAAACTTAAAGCGCCCCAACTCCAATCTGTAGCTTCTATACCGGACAATTGTGCAATCTCACTGAATGTTCCATCTCCATTATTAAGCTGCAAGCAATTAGCTGTGAATTGGTGATGAAAATCGTTTTGGAGTTTTGCATTAAGTACATCATAATCTTCAAACTTGGTAGTGGTTTTTAAACGGTAATCACCTTTGGGCAGCATGTCCGTTGTGAAGATGTCTAAGTAACCATCATTATTGATATCCATCATATCCGAACCCATAGAAGACTGGCTGATATGACCCATTTCGTTGTCGATCACTTCTTTGAAAGTTCCGTTGCGCTGATTGATGTATAAATAATCTCTTTCAAAGAAATCGTTGCTTACATAAATATCATCCCACCCATCATTATTTACATCGCCAACCGTTAGTCCTAAACCAAAACCTATTTCGCTTCCGTAGATATTTGCTTTTTCACTTACATCTGTAAACTTACCATTATCATTCCGGTATAACCTATGCCCTCCTCTTTCGTTGCGAATAGTCCTAAGGTTACGATTATAACCGAAGCTTTCGATTGGCCTGTAACTATTATTCAAAACATAACAATCCAGATCTCCATCATGATCATAATCAAAAAAAGCGGCATGTGTTGTTAGCCCCTTATCGTCAAGGCCATATTGATGTGCCTCCTCTTTAAAAGTTCCATCTTTTTGGTTAATGTATAATTCATTCGCACGATCATCACCGTTTATATCTCCGCTGTTACAAACATAAATATCGAGCCAGCCATCACCATTAATGTCCACCATTGTAACACCTGTATGCCATTTATGAACACCACCTACACCCGCCTTCGCCGTAATATCTTCAAACTTCCAGTTGCCCTTGTTGAGAAAGAGTTTATTGTCTTGCTGGTTTGCTGTAAAAAAGATATCTGGTAATCCGTCGTTGTTAACATCTCCAATCGCCACACCGCCGCCGTTATAAAAATTACGGTATTTAAACACGTTAAATGTTTTAGTATCCTCTACTTTATTATTAAAAGTTATTCCAGTTTGAGAAGATGGCAGTAACTCAAATAAACTATCATCCTGTTCTGCTTTCTTATTGTTATTACACGAAATAACAAAGAGTAGCAAGCTTAAGAAAAGAATTACAGGCAAAAGACGATACAGCATTACGTGTATGATTTTCATAACATCAAACAAACCGAGCTGCTTTATACAAAAAAAGAATTTATAATAAAGCAAATCGGAAGAATAAAGGTTTAAGAACAAATTACAGCTGTTTTTCCTATTAATAAAAACAGGAGCAGCATTATCAAATACTACTCCTGCAATTTATTTCAGAATTTTAGATATCAATAACCTGTATTTTGTTTCAAATTAGGATTCGCTGAAATTTGAGGAGAAGGGATCGGGAAAATTTCTAAGTGTTTATCAGCATCCTTGGATTTGCCTGGCTTTCTTGCATCTCCAAAAGTACCAAAACGGATAGCATCCTGACGGCCCCAGCCCTCCCAGCATAATTCACGCTGACGTTCGGCCAAGAGATTAGGTAAAGTAAGTTGGGCAGCAGTAAAGTTATGGTTTGCATCGCCATAAGCTCTTGATCGAACCATATTAATCATGTTTAACGCATCCCCTAAATTGGTATTGGAGCGAACTTCTGCTTCTGCTTTCATTAAATATGCATCAGCCAAACGGAAAATAACCATGTCGTTACTTTGGTTGCCAGCTGTACCTGCTTCGGGTCGATACTTAACATTACGAGCTCCGGCCCTACGGAAGGAGTCAGCCGGATTAGAAAGTTCATTTACATAAGGACTTATAACCAACAATTGATTTGTTTGCGCATCCTTAAGAGGATTTCCTGCAGCATCATACTGTTGACCAACCAACCACTGTGCCTTTCTACCATCAGCATCATCAAATTGATTATAAAAATCAGAAGTAGCGCAGAAACCATTCCAAGGGCTTCCGGTTAAATTATAGGTTAGATTGTGCTGGTAATGCAATGTTGCCATTTCCCAGTTCATACCACCGATATTGATCTTGTCGTAAGGAACAACAAAAATGTTTTCTTTAGACCCCTGATTATCTACGGCAAAATTGGCAAAGAAATCAGAGCTAAGAGAATACTTGCCTGAAGCAATAACAGCATCACAGGCAGCAATGCATTCACTCCAGTGCGGCCCTGCTCCATAAACTTCCGCATTTAAATAAAGTTTCGCTAACAACATATAGCCACCCCATTTAGTCATACGGCCGTAAGTGTTTGCGTCAACATTTTCTGGCAATAAAGGCACATTTGTTTTCAATTCACTTTCGAGGAAATCAAATACTTCTTTACGTGTACTGTTTGAAACGGAATTAGGATCAGTATTGAAGTCCGTCACAAGTGGTACATTGCCAAACATGTCCATTGCCATGTAATAGTAATAAGCTCTTAAAACTTTCAATTCTGCATTAATCGCATCAATATCGGCTGGTTTATTTGCCAGCGAGTTAACAACACTTAAAGTAAAATTAGCTTTACCAATACCATTGAAAAGTGCACCCCATGCGCCATTTACCGGACCAAGATCAGGTTTCCATTGGTGTGTCCATAAGGCCTGCCAATTACCATTGTCGTACCAGTCATTACCACGTGTAGGAACGATCATTTCACCGCTTGAAACCTCATTTAGGTTCATTACGTCCCCATCTGGGATACCGGTCATAGCCTGGTAAGCCGGAGCCAAACCTGCAGCAATCTGATCGGGTGTTTGCCAGAAATTTGCATCGGGTACTACACTATATACTTTTTGGTCAAGTTTAGTGCAGGATTGGCTGATACCGCCAAAAAGCAGAAGTGCAGCCGAACATATATAAATTCTTGTTTTCATCTGAAAATATTTTATTTTTTTAAAGGCAGATGCAACCTCGCATTTTCATCTCTCTATATAAGATCACGATGCTTGGTTTCATAAAATCTTTTATTATTGGTACTACGTTTATTTGTTTAAAAGGCTTTGGCTAACCTGATTAAAATGAAACAGATGCGCCGAAAGATACGGTACGAACTTTAGGATAATAACCCTGCCCACCATAACTAACATCAATATAAGCAGGACCGGCATCAGTAGGCGCTGTTTGAATTTCCGGATCAAGACCTTTATATGGCGTAATTACGAAAAGATTGTTTCCTGAAACATAAACCCTTAAGGCAGATATGCCTTTGATATTTTGAAAGCTGTAAGAGATTGTAGCATTATCCAATCTGAGGTAAGAAGCATTCTCCAACCAAAGATCGGATACAGCAGGAGCATCCTTAATACCGTTTGTTAATGCTGCTTTGGTAACGTTATTGCCAGGTAAACGTGTAACAGTAGCAAGATTTAAAGCAGTATTATTGAACGCCTTCTGACCATATACGCCTCTTAAGAAGAAATTCAAGCCCCAGTTACCATAACTAAATGTATTGGTTAAGCCATAATTGAATTTAGGACTTGGATCAGTATAATATTTAGTTGCATTGGGATTCTGATCTTGTGTTAAAGATTTAACACCGGCAGAATCAAATAGTTGATTCCCAACTTTGTCAATACCAGTAAAGTGAGGTAGCCAAAAAGTATAAGGTGCATAGCCAACTTTTAAGAAAGTAATTGGATAAGCACTTAAGCCACGACCTGCAGCGTAGCCACCCCCTATATCGTTGGTAGAAACCTTGATCCCTTGGTAAGTTCCTGCTAAGCTTTCAACCCTTGTTTTTATAAATGTAATCTGCCCACTTGCATTCCAGGTAAATTTCTTACCTCTAACAATATCACCACCAATAGATACTTCAACTCCTTTGTTGGTTAAAGTACCAACGTTAGCTAACACTGTATTGATGAAAAAGGGTGGAGTTGGTACAGTGTAATTATAAAGCAGGTTAACCGTCTTATCGTTGAACACGTTCACATCTCCGCTTAAACGATGGTTGAAGAAGCTAAAGTCTAAACCGAGATTCTTACCACGTCTTTCTTCCCATTTCAAATCTGGATTCGCATTTTGCACAGGGGAATAGGTTTGCGGATAAGCACCCGTGGCTGCATTATAATAACTACCACCAGGTCCGTACAATAACAAAGTACTATAAGGAGATATGG
>JAEZRL010000205.1 GCA_023440945.1 Bacteroidota bacterium | reverse complement strand
GGAAGTCAGACTTTAAAAGATGCTACCAACGAAGCAATACGCGACTGGATAAATAATCCTTTGGATACGCATTATGTGATCGGCAGTGTTGTAGGGCCGCATCCTTATCCTGATATGGTTGCACGTTTTCAAAATGTTATCAGCGAAGAGACAAAAAAGCAATTAAAGGAAAAAACGGGCAGCGAATTACCAACACATGTTATTGCCTGCGTTGGTGGTGGCAGCAATGCGGCGGGTGCTTTCTATCATTTTCTTAACGATACAAATGTGCAGCTTGTAGCTGTTGAAGCTGCAGGTTTTGGTGTGCATAGTGGTATGAGTGCAGCAACTACACAACTGGGAAAACCTGGCGTTTTGCATGGAAGTAAAAGCCTGGTAATGCAAACCGCAGACGGACAGGTTGTAGAACCTCACAGCATTTCCGCAGGCCTTGATTATCCCGGAATTGGTCCTTTGCATGCCTTTTTATATGATAGTGGTCGCGGTACTTTTTTAAATGCAACAGATGAAGAAGCATTACAGGCTGCATTCGAGTTAACAAAACTGGAAGGTATTATTCCGGCGCTTGAATCGGCGCATGCTTTGGCCGCTTTGAAACAATTAGCATCACCAAAATCTTCTCTTGCCGAAAAAGGCTTTAAGAAAGATTCTGTTGTTGTGGTTTGTTTAAGTGGAAGAGGTGATAAAGACCTAAGTACTTATATGAAAGCGATGGAAGAAAAATCTGTTTCTTAATTTCTAACCTTGATCATTTGATTTCAACAGGATAAATATTTTTTGTGCATCTTGTTTTAACAGGAATGATATTTAAAAGCAGCATTGTTATTGCAAGTAATATTTCTTTGATCACACGATAATATAATACACTAAACTGTATATGCCTGCATTAAAAATTGTTTTGCTGCTCATGTTTCTGCCTTTGATAATGGATGCGCAAAAAATCAGCGGGCATATAGTTGGGGAAACGGATCAACCTTTATCTTTTTCATCGGTGTTGATTAAAAATTCTGTCAACGGTGTTTCTGCAAACGAAAATGGATTTTATTCCATTGATGTAAAGCCCGGAACTTATACAATAGTATGCGAACATATTGGTTATATCACCACTGAAAAAACAGTAACTGTTGGCAATGAAAATGTGCAACTGGATTTCAAGTTACCTCTTCAACAATACAATCTGAGTAACATTGTGGTAACAGCCGGGGGAGAAGACCCGGCGTATGCGATCATACGAAAAGCCATAGAAAAAAGATCGTACTATGAAAAAGAAATAGATTCTTTCCAATGTAAAGTGTATATAAAAGGACAACTTCAGTTGCGTGATTACCCAAAAAAAGTTCTTGGCTTTCCAGTTGAATTTGAAGATGGCGACACAAGCAAGAAAAAAATGTTGTTTTTATCAGAAACTGTAGCAAGATATTCAGTAAAACAACCCGATAAATCAAAGATAGAAGTTGTTTCTACAAGGGTTAGCGGTAACAGCGATGCTTATGGATTAAGTTTTCCGCAGATCATCTCTCTCTATAACAACAACATCTCCATCGGCAAGAATTTAAACCCGAGAGGTTTTGTTTCTCCTATTGCAGACAATGCGCTAAATTTTTACAACTATAAATTTCTCGGTAATTTTTTTGAGAATGGAAGAATGATCAACCGCATTCGCGTCATTCCAAAAAGAAGTTATGAACCTGTTTTCAGTGGCGAGATAAATATTATCGAGGATGAATGGCGCATTTACAGCGTGCAGCTACAACTGCTGAAGGCACAGCAATTACAGGTGCTTGATACCTTACGCATTGAACAGATGTATATGCCTTATGGCAATACCTGGCTGATAAAACAACAGGTGTTATACCCTGCAGCAAAGCTTTTAGGTTTTGATGGTTATGGCAGTTTTTTACAGGTGTACCAGGACTATAATTTACATCCGCATTTCCCTAAAAACTTTTTTAATAACGTGATACTATCTTATACAGATAGTTCGAAAAACAAGCCTCATTTTTTTTGGGATACCATCCGCCCTGTTCCTTTGCAACCGGAAGAAATACGGGACTATAAAAGAAAAGACAGCTTGGAATTGGTGCGGAAAGGTCCTCGTTACCTTGATTCGCTTGATAAAGTGAGAAACAAACCAAGATTGATGGGGATGTTGATAACAGGGCAAACATTTACAAAACAAAAGAAAGACATCCGCTGGTATGCGGAACCGCTTATTAATATTTTAAACTATAACACAGTGGAAGGTGTTGTGGTGAATATTTCTCCATCTATCTTCAAGAGTGGAAAGGGCAGAAGGATGTTGTATTTAAGTCCTAATATCCGTTACGGCTTCAGTAATCAGCATTTTAATGCACACCTTACCGGTTATTATAATTTTGGAAAAAGTTATCTCAATCAATTTTATTTTTCTGGGGGACAAAGAGTTTTTCAATTTAATAATGATCAACCGATCTCTTCGAGAGGTAATTCGATCAATACATTGTTGTATAAAGAAAATAACTTGAAAATTTACCAGGCGGATTATCTTCATCTTCGTTTTTCAAAAGGGGTTGGAAGTGGTTTCACTTTAACAGGTTCTGGAGAATATCAGGATCGTTATCCACTCAACAACACATCACTTTATACTTTCAGTAATGCGAAAGACAAGTTATTTACGCCCAATTATCCTGTTGCTCTCACAGATCATAATATTTCGCATCACCAGGCGCTTTCTGCTACAGTAAGTGTTGAATGGGAACCGATGGCAAAATATATTCAATTCCCGGACAGCAAAATAGATATTGGTTCAAAGTTTCCGCGTTTTGGATTGTCTTATACACATGGTATTCCAATTGCTTTAGGAAGTGATGTGAATTATTCGAAATGGCTGATGACCGTTTCTGATGACATTGATTTTAAACTTGCAGGAAGGTTGAATTATCGTTTCAATATGGGTGGATTTTTAAACAGGAATAAATTATTCATACCCGATTATCAGCACTTCCATGGCAACCTTGGTTTCGGTGCAGGGGAATATTTAAAGAGTTTCCAGATAATGCCTTATTATCAATACAGCACAACAGAAAAATTTTATTCTTTTGCACATGTTGAATATCATTTGAATGGTTTGGTGACCAATAAAATTCCTTTGTTTAGAAAGCTGAACTGGTTTTTAGTTTTAGGTTCAAATGCTTTATACATTAGTAATAATCAACAGCATTACGAGTATTTCTTTTCTATTGAAAATATTTTAAAAATAGTTCGTTTCGATTTTGTTCAAACCTACGAACCAAACGGGCATAACACCAGCGGAATAAAATTCTCTTTATCCGGTTTATTATATGGAGCGAGAGAAGACTAATGATCAACCTCTATTCCCCATTGAACCAGGTGTGTTTCAAGCCTGTCAATTAAATAATACAAAGTGTAGTCATTTACTTTAGCAGAAAAATAACCGGTAATAAATTTATCTGTCCAGATGATATAGGTAAGATATTTTAAAATCACTTCCACACTTGCTTCACTTATAAATGCTTTTGAAGTTTCATGATGCATTTCTGATTGTATAACGGCATAATCAGTGTCAGCAAGATGATGTCCACAAAATGTTTCAATAAATTTTTGGTAGTAAGTGTTATCGGATGATTTTGTTTTTTTATAAAGATGAATTAAAGTAGTATGCTTCTCCTTTTTAAAATACTTTTTAAAAGGAATTAATTTCTTTATTCCAGTTAACTGATCACGGGTAAGATTATTCGGCACGGGTTGTAATTGAGCGGCGGTGAAATTAATGCGATTCAACTTCTTTTCTCCTAACTCATTCATTTTTATTCATAATTTAAGGTTTCACTTAAATAGCAGTTAAAAAACTAATACTAATTTCGCGACTCATTTTGCTCACCTGAAATGTGAGTCCATTTGTTGATGGAACATTCTGAAAAGGATGTCTGAAATTGAAAAAATTATGGCAGTTTTACATAACAGGATCTCCAACGAGGAACTGAAGAAGCAGTTAATGGAGGAAACAACACCTCGTACCACCATCAGTTTCTACCAGTATTTTCCTATACAAAATCCACAGGAATTCCGCGATTATCTTTATAAGCATTTGTGCACGTTAAAAGTGTTTGGGCGCATTTATGTTGCTAAAGAAGGCATCAATGCGCAGATAAGTGTGCCTGCTGATAACTTTAATGCAATGAAAGATTTTCTTTATTCAATCGAGCCTTTAAATGGCGTAAGATTAAACATAGCAGTGGACGATGATGGTAAATCTTTCTGGGTGTTGAAAGTAAAAGTTCGTGAAAAAATTGTAGCCGATGGCATCAGCGACTCCTACTTCAACATGAATAAAAAAGGAAAGTATGTAAACGCCGAGCAAATGAATACTTTGCTTGAAAATCCAGATACTATCGTGGTTGATATGCGCAACCATTATGAGTATGAAGTTGGACATTTTGTGAAAGCACTGGAAGTTCCTTCTGATACATTTCGCGACCAGTTACCAATGGCAGTTGATATGCTTAAAGGAAACGAAGATAAAAACATCATCATGTATTGCACCGGTGGCATCCGTTGCGAAAAAGCAAGCGCTTACATGCTGCATAAAGGTTTTAAAAATGTTTTTCATCTCGAAGGCGGCATTATTAATTATGCACGAGAGGTAAAAGAAAAAAATCTGCAAACCAATTTTATCGGGAAGAATTTTGTGTTTGATGAGCGTTTGGGTGAGCGTATAACGAACGACGTGATTGCCACTTGTCATCAATGCGGTAAGCCTTGTGATGAACATACCAATTGTAAGAATAATGGCTGTCATTTGCTGTTTATTCAATGCGAAGAATGTGCAGCAAAGTATGAAGGCTGCTGCAGCATAGAATGCAAAGAGACTTTACAAATGCCAACAGAAAGGCAGAAACAAATTCGCAAAGGCATTGATAAAGGACAAAACATTTTCAACAAATCAAAAGTGCGTCTCCGTCCGAAATTAAAGGAGTTAAACAGGGAATAGTTTTTTGTTCACCAACTGCAGTAATTCTGCTCATCTTCGTTGTGTCACTCACTTGTACGCCTTGTTCTTTATTCAAAAAACTGTAAGGCTCTTAAAGATCTTACGTTGTTGACATTGGAAAAGTAAGCAGTAGAAAATAAATATTTTAATTTACTACTATCTCACTTACAAAAACCCACGGACGTTCGCCTTTTGGGGGATGAAGCCAGGAAGGCAGTACTGTCAATGGTTTTGCAATAACTTTTAAACATTTTACTTCAGTAGATGCAAAAGAAATTTTATAAGGATTGAGCGAAGGTTCTTCTCCTTTTTGCGGCGTTTTTGGTTTTATTTTTCCCAGCAATTTCATATCACCCTTTTCTTTTCCACCATAAACTTCTACTTCAACCGGTGGAAAAATATAAGCGCCTGTACTTGTAAGTGAACCTACTAAAACCTGTTTCACATTCTTTGGTTCATTAAAATAAAGTGTATAAGAAGCATCATCTTTATGATAACCCATCCATTGACCGTTGCCAAAGTTTACATCACCTAAATCATCGTCTGATAATATCGTTGCCTTTGCATTATATCTCGGATTAGGTTCCGTATTCAATTGTATAGAATCAGGTTTAAAACCTCTTTTTGCATAAAAAGCTTTCACCTCGTTGCTTCCATACCATCCTTGTTTATATGCTTTTGCTATTAAAAATGCACTCGAATCAAGTTGCAGCGGTTCTTTATATACCGCACCATTTATGCTGTCTGGTTCTGAGCCATCCAAAGTATATCTTATTTCAACACCTCTGAACGGATGTTTTAATTCGATTGCAATTTCATTATCAAAAACTGAAGAAGGCTTTTTTATCATAGGTGCACTTAAAGCGATCATGGTTTGCCCATCATCTTTATATCCTGTTTCAATATGAATTTTTTTGAATTTATTTTGAAGAGAAACAATCTGCGTACTGTCCATTTTCGTGTCCCAAATAACAACAGAAGCCAGTTGCGGCAACGAAGACATTAATTGCTGAAGTGATTGTACACTGATACTTGTTCCTGCTAAAGTCAATTCATTAAGCTTTTTTAATGTTTGCAGCTGATCTAATGCTTTAGACGTGATATCTGTATAATTGAGATTTAGTTTTTGCAGATTAACCATTTGTTTTACCACCTGCATCTCTTCATCTTTAACAGGCATTTTTGCCAGACTTAACTCAATAATTTGTTGCTTAAGAGGTAGTAGTTCTTCCAAAGATTTTTTATCGTACGCATATCTTCCATAAAAATGAACAGCCAAAGCAGGTGAATTAAAACCTTGTTGTTCTATCACGCGATAATTATTATTGAGGGATGCTATCTTTTTTTCATCCGCTGCAGGAAAATCATATACCGGTTGATCCAAAGGCTGATCGGAAGGTGCCAGAAATCTTGAAGCCAGGATGCGAAACGAATCTTTCGCAGGAAGCGAAATAAGTTTTGTATTCATCACAGCGCCTGCTTTTATCCAGGCATGTATCAAAGCGATCTCATCTTTTGCCAACGCAGGTTTGGTAATAGGCGGCATGTGTTTCTTTTCATCTTCAGGCAGCAAAAGCCGGTGAATGATCAGGCTTTTATCAGGATCACCTGCAATAAAAAGCGGTCCTGTTTTTCCACCTCTTAACAAGCCGGCAGTGTCTTGTAATATCAATCCGCCTTTCATGCTTCCTTCCCCATGACAGGAAGCACATTTTTTATCAAGGATAGGTTTTATCACATCTTTAAAAACAATCGCTTCATCAACCGGAACTAATTTTTCTTCTGCAGTTACGGGTGCCAGCAAATAATTTTCACCATGTGTAAGATCAGCACCAAAATGTCCTGCCAGTATAATAATCATTGCGGCAAAAAGCGTATAGCATTTTTCAAACACTTTTCTATTGCTGAATAATTGTGGGAAAGTATAAAACACAAAACCGAGTAATGCAATGCTTACGCCTGTCCATTTATGCCATTGTAAAGTGCTTCCGCTCATGTCCTCTGTAAACGATAAAAGTAAACCCATGATGGCTGTTATTACTGCGGATAATGCAGCTATCAAACGCAGCAACATCAACCCTTCATTATCCTTATCTTTTAAAGGAAGCCACGCAGTCATAAATGAAAGTAATAGCAACACAATAGGAAAATGCAAAAGCATCGGGTGCATTCTACCAATTACCTGTAACCAGTTAGGTATAAAAACACGGTTTTGAAACGCGAGTAAAAAAAGAAGAAAGATGATGCCGCCAAATAAAAAACCATCACCAATTTTTCTGATTGATTGCATAAGCGTTAAGGGCTATACTTTGTTAAACTTATAGGGATAAACTTTTCCTGATGCCCATTGAGCCACATACAGGTTTTCCTCATCATCCACACATACATCATGTGGATGAACAAATATTTTTTCTGCCTGCGACATGGGTTGTAAAACACCATCTTTATAAATCGGTTCTGTTCCGCCAATATTCGAAACAACTTTATTGTCCTTATCTAAAATGGTTACAAAACCAGTTCCTGCAGCATTCAGATCAGGCGAACGCAAAACTGCAGCGTATAAATGATCACCATGAATAACAGGTCGGCATACACAAGCACCTGGCAAAGCAAGTACTTCAAGCAATTTTCCATCCATTGAAAATCGTTTGAAACAATTTCTTGTACGGTCTGTTATCAGCAAAGTGGGTGAAGCTTGTCTTGTATCAATGGTTATTCCATGAGCATTATCAAGGTGTTCATTGCCATCGCCTCTTCCACCAAAAAAGTTTTTCAGTTTTCCATTTGCATCATACTGCATAATGTATTGCGCACCGTAACCATCCGCGATATAAAAATCACCGTTATCCAAAACAGTTGTTTCAGTTGGCACAAACTCTTCCGCTTTTTTATAAACACCTGTTTCTGCAGGATAATCAATCGTCATTAATAATTTTCCATCAATCGTTGTTTTATAAACTTTATGCAAAACAGTATCTGTTATATACAAAAAATCCTCGCCGTTTGCACGATGAATAGTTAATCCATGTGCGCCGGGAAACTCATGTCCCCAACTTTGTAACAACCTGCCAGATTTATTATATACGAGAATATTATTCTTTGTTTCATTCGTTAATAAAATGATGCGGCTTTTACTGTCTTCCACCATTTCATGGCAGTCATTCACAGGATGTTTTGCAGGATTCAATTCACCCCATTTTACATTCATCCGGTATTGCATTCCGTTATGACCAAACACTTTTCCTTTTGGTTTGGCAAACAGGTCTTTTGTAAGCAAAACGCTTCCTGTTATTATGCCTGTTTGTTGAATAAAATTTCTTCTTTTCATTGTATGTTAATCGTTGCAGTGTTTATCTGTTTTTTATTTTACCGGTAATAGTATTTCAATTAAGCATCGTTGTGTCACTCACTTCAACGTCTGGTCCTTTGATCTAAACTTTGATTTTATCCTAATTAATCTTACACTAAAACCGTAATTTTTCCTCTCTCGTGAATCATCTAAATCCCAAAAATCCTGGTTCACGCCAATATGTCTCTTACCACTTTACCACTTACATCTGTCAAACGGAAACGCCTGCCCTGGAACCGGTAAGTTAATCGTTCATGATCAAGGCCCAATTGGTTCAAAACAGTTGCCTGGAAGTCATGCACATGAACAGGGTTGTTTATTATATTGTAGCCAAACTCGTCTGTTTCTCCATACACAACACCTGGTTTTATTCCACCACCGGCCATCCATATACTAAAACATCTTGGGTGATGGTCGCGGCCGTAATTATCTGCCGTCATAACACCCTGGCAATAATTGGTACGACCAAATTCTCCACCCCATATCACCAAAGTTTCATCCAGTAGACCTCTTTGTTTTAGGTCGGTTATCAAGGCAGCTGAAGCCTGGTCAACATCTTTTGCCTGGCCTCTCATTTCATTGGGTAAATTTCCATGTTGATCCCATCCCTGGTGATACAATTGCACAAAACGAACGCCATTCTCGGATAACTTTCGTGCAAGCAAACAATTGGCGGCGTAAGTGCCAGGAACCAAACAATCAGAACCATATAATTTTACAATATCATCAGATTCTTTGCTTACGTCTAAAATTTCAGGTACGGCGGTTTGCATTCTGAAAGCCATTTCATATTGCTGGATCTTTGCAGAGATTTCAGGATCACCAAAGTTTTTATAATCAATATCATTCAACTCATCCACTTTATCAAGCATGTTCCTTCTTGCAGCTTTATCCATTCCATCCGGATCCTGCAAATAAAGAATTGGGTTCTCGCCACTGCTGAATTGAACACCCTGGTAAACAGAATCTAAAAATCCATTTGACCAAAGTTTTGAATAAACGCCCTGCCCGTTGCCCTTTCCTCTTGATAACAACACGCAAAACGCAGGAAGATTTTTATTCTCTGTTCCCAAACCATAACTTACCCATGAACCCATACTCGGACGATTTCCCTGTTGTGCACCTGTTTGAAAAAAAGTAAGCGCAGGATCATGATTGATGGCTTCGGTATGCATGGAACGGACAATGCATATATCATCTACGATCTTCGCCATATGCGGAAATATCTCACTCACCCATGCGCCTGATTCTCCATGTTGTTCAAACTTATAATAGGACCCGATCAAGGGAAATTTTTTCTGATTGGCCGTCATGCCGGTAAGCCTTTGTCCCATGCGAATTGACTCCGGCAGATCCTGTCCCATCATCTTTGTTAAGGAGGGTTTATAATCAAAAGATTCCAACTGCGATGGAGCACCGTTTTGAAATAAATAAATAACCCGTTTTGCTTTTGGTGCAAAATGAGGAACGCCGGGAAGAAAAGCTGCCTCTTCTTCAGCAGAAGAATCACTAAACAAATCCGGTATTAATAAAGAACCTAACGCAACGCTTCCAAGGCCAATACTTAATCTTGAAAGAAAACGACGCCGGTTAAGATTCAGTCCGTGTTCCAATAATTCTTTTTGCATAACATCATGTTTTTGTGATGGCTTCTTCCATGTTATAAATAACTTCCATTACATGCATCATCGCTGCAAGTTCAGTTTTGGAAGAAGTCTTTGGTTTGTATTCACCTACTTTCAATTCTTTTTCCGCAGCTTCTGTATGTGTTTTAAAATAGGCTTGTTGTTCTTTCAGATAATTAACCAGGATATCTGTTTCTTTTTTTTCAGGATGCCTGCAGATGATCTTTCTAAATGCTGTTTCAACCGCTGCTTCCGGCGAAGTTTTTGATTGCAGGATCTGATCTGCTAATGCAAGTGAAGCTTCCAAAACAGTAGGATCATTCATCATTACCAAAGCCTGCAAAGGTGTGTTTGTTCTTGATCTTTTCATTTCGCACAGATCGCGGTTACTTGCATCGAAGATCATCATGTTTGGTGGCGGCACTGTTCTTTTTATAAAAACATAAATTCCCCTCCTGTATAATAGTTGTCCTGTATCTTGCTTGTACGTCGATAATAATCCTCTGCCCGAAGTAGCCATTTCCCACAAACCTTCAGGCTGGTAAGGTTTTACGCTTGGCCCGCCAATCGTTTTATTTAATAAACCACTGCTTGATAAAACCATATCTCTTATCAGTTCTGCAGGTAATCGTAAACGTGGTGCATGAGAGAGATAAATATTCTCCGGGTCTTGTTTTAACTTTTCGGGTGTGGTAATGGCAGACTGACGATACGTAGCAGAAAGCACGATCTGTTTTACCAATCTTTTTATATCCCATCCATGTTCCCTGAAATCAACAGCAAGCCAGTCGAGCAAAGCAGGATGGGAGGGAAGATCACCCTGCATACCAAAATCAGCGGAACTTTTTACAATGCCTCTTCCGAAAAATTCCTGCCACATCCTGTTTACAAAAGCTCTTGCTGTTAATGGATTTTGTGGATTGAATAACCACTCTGTTAAACCAAGCCTGTTCTTTGGATAATCAGCCGGAAAAGGTAAAATAGCTACCGGCGTGGAAGGTTCTACCTGTTCTCCATGTTGGTCATAATTACCACGCTCCAGCAAATAAGTTTTTCTCATCGTATCTTTTCCGTTCGGCTCGATATCTTTCATAATAGATACTTCGAGTTTGTTCGTATCTGTTTTATGAATAAAACTCAAAACGCCCTGCAAATCCTCCTTGGTGATTTCCATCCGCGGATTCTTTGCAAAAGTTTCAGGCCCGCCAACAGTTGACTCCAATCCTACTTCTTTAATGTTATTGAAGAAAGCATACATCTCGAAATATTCCTTCTGTGAAATAGGATCAAACTTATGATCATGACATTTCGCACATTCAAGCGTTACCCCGAGAATTGCTCTTCCCAAAGTGTTGGTTCTGTCGGCCACATATTCAACCCGGTATTCTTCATCAATCACCCCGCCTTCTTCTGTTATTTTATGGTTACGGTTAAAGCCTGTTGCAAGTAGTTCTTCTTTTGTTGCATTAGGTAAGAGATCACCTGCCAATTGCCAGGTGATAAAAGTGTTATACGGCATGTTGTTGTTGAAAGCATGAATTACCCAATCCCGCCAGGGCCATTGTGTTCTGTAATTATCATCCTGGTAACCGTGGGAATCTGCGTAACGTGCTGCATCCAACCAGGGCAATGCCATGCGTTCGCCGTAAGCAGGTTGCTTTAATAACTCATCCACCATTTTTTCATAAGCATTAGGTGAATTATCTTTTAAAAAGCGTTCGGTTTGTTCCGGTGTAGGAGGCAAGCCGGTAAGATCAAACGAAACGCGTTTCAGCAATCGTTCTTTATCCGCTTCTTCGTTGGGAGATAAATTTCTCTTTTCTAATTGCTCCAATACAAACAGATCAATTTCATTCTTTGCCCATTTCTTGTTTTTTACTTTTGGCAAAGCCGTTTTTTTAGGTACAACAAAAGCCCAGTGCTTTTCATATTTAGCACCTTGTTCGATCCATTTTTTTATTAATGCAATTTCGGATTCACTTAATGGAGCAATATTGCTCGATGGCGGAGGCATCAGCATCGAAGTATCGGTACTGCTTACCCGTACAAATAATTCTGACAATTCAGGTTTACCCGGAACAAGTGCATGTGCACGTGGATGTTCCTGCAATGCTTTGTATGCTTCTGATGCAATATCCAATCTTAACCCGGCTTGTCTTTTATTGGCATCGGGTCCATGACAATTATAACATTTATCAGAAAGGATTGGACGTATCTGGAAATTATAACTAATAATTCCAGATCCGTCCACCTCATCACTACTGCTTGTGCACGAAGAAAATTGCAAAACAATTAGAATGGCAATGAAGGCTGAAAAAATAAGAAGCTTCTTCATGTAGCAAATTGAATCGTTAGAAGCGTAAGTTAGCAAAAAAATCTTGCCACTTAGCTTCCTCTTTCCATAATTACAATGTATTTTTCGGGAAATCAAAACTATATGAACCAGGAAACCAACGCTATTAACTGGTTTGAAATACCGGTTACAGATATGCAACGTGCTAAACATTTTTATCAAACCATTTTCAGCATTCACATGGAAGACATGAATATGGACAACATGCAAATGGCAGCTTTTCCTTATGGCATGAACACTGGAAAAGTATCCGGCGCTTTGGTAAAAGGTGATTTTCACAAGCCCGGTGCTGATGGTGTTATTGTGTATTTAAACGCAAACCCCAACATGGATGCTGTGATTGAAAAAATTGAAAAAGAAGGCGGAGAAATTCTGATGGGTAAAACACAGATAACACCCGAAATTGGTTATATGGCTTTCTTTATAGATACTGAAGGAAACCGCGTGGCGTTGCATTCGCAGGGATAAAAAACTAAATCAAAAAGTTCAGCAAATTTTAATCTTCTGTTTTACTGTGAAGTATTCCTTAAATACTTCATGGATAATGAATTGTATTAATACAAGAAATTGATCGAAACAAATCGAAGTAAAAGCTTTGTTTTTGAAATGTGTTTTCAGTTTAATTTGCCCGAAAATCAAATTCAACCTTAAGCTGATGAAACAAATAAAACTTGTATTTTTCTTCTTTTTTTCAACCCTTTTTACGCAGGCGCAACAAGCTACTATCAGTCCATTTGAAAATGTGGACAAGATTGCTATGAAACTTCCTGATTCTTTAGCAAAAACAACTCAAACTATTGCAAATTATATGTCTGCCCATTTTCAAAATGACAGCGATAAAGTCCGTGCAATTTTCGCCTGGACTGCTTCGAATATAGACTATGATGCAGCAAATATGTTTGCCATAAATTTTTACGAAACGAAAGAAGAAAAAATTGCAAAAGCTTTAGCTACGAAGAAAGGTATTTGCGAAAATTATGCGGAGGTATTCAGTGATATTTGTAAAAAAGCGGGTATTGAATCCTATGTTGTTGGAGGCTATACGAAACAAAACGGCTTTGCTGACTATATTCCGCATGCGTGGTGCGCTGCACGTATTGATACTTCATGGTTCATGTTTGATCCAACGTGGGGATCAGGTTATGTGCGTGAAGGGAAATTTTATAAGAAGATTAATAATCTTTTTTATAAGGTAAAGCCGATTACTTTCATAAAATCACATATGCCTTTCGATTATCTCTGGCAATTCTTAAACTATCCCATTACAAACCAGGATTTTTATGAAGGGAAGGTAGAACCTGATGAATCAAAAAAAGAGTTTTTCAACTACCGTGATTCCATCGCTCAGTATGAAAAACAGGATCGTATCGAACAGTTGCTATCTATTAAATACAGGGTCGAAAGAAATGGAATAAAGAATTCGATGATCTTCGACAGGCTCCAACATGTTAAACTCGAAATGGAGCACATCCGCCAGAATAACATGGTAGGTAACTTCAACACTGCTGTAGCCGAGTATAATGAAGGTGTAGTTTTTTACAACGACTTCATCAATTACCGGAATAAACAATTCACTCCGGCGAAACCAGATGCAGAAATTCAAACCATGCTCAATTTTGCGAAGGATAAACTTGTCTCCGCAAAAGCAAGATTGAACGCGATCAAAGATGCAAACGACGAGGTGAAATCTTCAACTGCATTGCTTACTAAAACAATTGATGATCTCTACATTCAGGTGAAAGAACAACAGGATTGGTTGAAAATATATTTTTCTAAAGGTAAACTCGGCCGGAAACTCTTTTTTTTGAAGAGAGGATGACATAGCTTTAAGTGAGGATTAATGTCATAAAACTTTACGATCTTTTTCAACCTCCCTGCATCATTCAATTGCTTTTATTAGTAAGTTCAATCGTTATATTACAAATAAATCGCTGCTATGTGTAAGTATAAATCATCCGTTTTCCTGCTTATTATTTTAGTTTTTATTCTATCTGTAACTTCTGCTCAAAATAAAATCCCTAAAGGAGTACCCGAAGCAGAAGGCGTATCATCAAATGCCATCATTCAATTTATAGATGCAGCTAATAAAAGCAAAACAGAATTTCACAGCTTCATGTTGTTGCGTCATGGCAAAGTGATCGCAGATGCTTGGTGGAATCCTTACAAACCGGAGTTGAAACACACTTTGTATTCCTGCAGCAAAAGCTTTACTGCTACAGCCATAGGTTTTGCTGTGCAGGAAAAGCTTCTTTCTTTAAATGATAAGGTCATTTCTTTTTTCCCTGAAAATTTACCCGATACAGTTAGCCCGTTTCTTTCCGAATTAACAGTAAAAGATGTTTTGATAATGTCTGATGGCCAGGAACCCGATCCTACTTTTAAAGTTGCAGGAAAAGATACCAACTGGATAAAAGGGTTCCTGGCAACACCGATTGTTCACAAACCCGGCACGCAGTTTTTATATAATTCGCTTGGCACGTACATGCTTTCTGCGATCATTTCAAAAGTTACGGGACAATCAACATTGGATTACTTAAAGCCAAGATTTTTTGAGCCTTTAGGAATTGAAGGAATGGACTGGGAAACAGACTCGCAAGGTATTAACACCGGCGGATGGGGACTGCGTTTGAAAACAGAAGACATGGCGAAGTTTGCACAATTATTTTTGCAGAAAGGAAAATGGAATGGAAAGCAGGTATTACCAGCATCCTGGGTTGAAGAAGCCAGCACGATGAAAATAATGCAGGATCCCGATGCACCTCAATCAAAGAAAGATTCCAGCGATTGGTTGCAGGGTTATTGTTACCAGATGTGGCGCTGCAGGCACAACGCTTATCGGGGTGATGGAGCTTATGGACAATTTATGATCGTAATGCCAGACGAGGATGCAACCATTGCCATTACCGCACAAACAGCAGATATGCAGGATGAGATAAATCTTGTGTGGCAATATTTACTACCCGCTTTTCAGAACAAAAAATTACCGGAAGATAAAGCTGCCTATGCAAAGCTGAAAGAGAAAATACAATCCCTTGCTTTGCCTTTACCTAAGCCATCTTCAGAACCTGCAACAAGTATAGGCGATAAAAGTTTTACTTTATCTGCAAATGATCTGTATTTAAAAAATATTTCTTTCAATTTTTCAGATAACGTATGCAACGTGAAATTTCAAACCGATACGACGAGTTATGATATTGCTTTCGTTAAGGGCAAATGGCATCTTTCAGAAACAAATATGCCGGGCCCTTCTCTCACAGCCACGGCAATTGAAAATACAAGTATGATCTATCCTGCAAAAATTGCAACGAGCTATGCGTGGAAAGATGCAAATACACTCGAACTTGTTTTACGATATATTGAAAGTCCGCATACCCAAACGTTCACCTGCCATTTCAATGATAATAAATTAACTGTAGAAGCTGAACGAAGCTTTGATTTTGGAAAAAATAAAGTGGTGATTGAAGGCGAAGCGAAATGATTGATAAAAGGAATGATAATCACTATGCAAAAAGCCAATCTGAATAAAGAAGTATTATACTTGAATGTAACTTGGAATTATCCTCCCAATAATGCAAAGCCGTTCCTTAATAAATAAAATTTCTTTTTAAAACATAACTTAACAGGTATAATTCATTAGAAGCACCCGCCATTTCTAAAAAAATCTGCATTAAAATTTGCGTAGTTAAGTAGCTACGCATATATTTGTAGTCAAATAGCTACGCAATGAACTTGAGAAGAGATGTTTTTCAAGCTATAGCCGACCCAACAAGAAGGGCTATACTTCTGCTTGTGGCCGCACAATCTATGACAGCCGGAGCCATTGCAGCAAATTTTGATACGGCAAGACCAACCGTTTCAAAACATCTGCAAATACTTACTGAGTGTGAATTGCTTAAACAAGAGCAAAACGGCAGAGAAATTTACTATCATTTAAATCCAAAGAAAATGAAAGAAATAGCAGACTTTATTGAACCATTCAGAAAAATGTGGGACGACAGATTTAATAAACTGGAGAGCATAATGAAAAAACATAAAAGCAAATAATATGGAACAAAAAACAAAAGTAAATGCAGAAGACAGTAAACAGGAGTTAATGATCACAAGAGAATTTGATCTGCCTGTTGAATTACTTTTTAAAGCTTATGCCGAGCCGGAGTTTCTTGAACAATGGATGGGAACAAAAGTGCTGAAATTAGAAA
Source organism: Bacteroidota bacterium (assembly GCA_023440945.1). Taxonomy (GTDB): domain Bacteria; phylum Bacteroidota; class Bacteroidia; order Chitinophagales; family Chitinophagaceae; genus JAEZRL01. The sequence goes on along the minus strand of JAEZRL010000205.1, from coordinate 1,351 downwards.
GTAAAAAACATGGCAGTTATCAAATCGAAACATCCGATCCTAAAGGAAATGTGGCTTTCCGCGCTAATGGAGTTATTCACGAATTTCTTCCGAATAAAAAAATCATACGCACATTTGAAATGGAGAACACTCCTTTCGGCGTTCAGCTTGAGATTTATGATTTTGAAAAACTAACAGAAGACACAAGCAAACTTAACATGCATGTAATATATGAATCGGGTGCACAAAGAGATGAAGTGCTGAAACTACCTTTTGCACAAGGCATAAACTGGGCACATAACCGTTTGCAGGAGATTTTAAGCAAATTAAAATGATATATTATGTCAAAGAGAAATAAAATTATCTATTGGATCGCTACTATCTGGCTTGCTTTGGGAATGCTTTCAACCGGAGCAGTACAGTTATTTAAAGCAAAAGAGGGACAAGGAGGAGTTGATATGGTGACACATTTAGGCTATCCTGTTTATTTATTAACGATACTTGGTATCTGGAAAATTGTTGGAGTTGCAACTGTTCTTATTTCTAAATTTCCATTATTAAAAGAATGGGCTTACGCTGGTTTTTTCTTTATTATGTCGGGAGCAATATTTTCGCATATAGCAGTAGGTGATTCGCTAGATAAAATATTCCCTTCCCTGTTACTTCTGATTCTTACAGTAGTATCATGGTATTTCAGGCCTCTTAATAGAAAATTAAAAATGTATGCAAATGAATCCTAAAGTTGATTGGTTTTTTGATAAAGCTACAAAGTGGCAAAAAGAATATGAGAAATTAAGAACAATTGTTCTTGATTGTGGACTTACGGAAGAATTGAAATGGGGCAATCCTTGTTACACGTTTGAGAATAGAAACATAGTTTTAATACACGGGTTTAAAGAATACTGTGCCCTTCTGTTATTTAAAGGTGCTTTGTTAGCTGATGTAAATAATATTTTGATCCAACAAACGGAAAATGTACAATCTGCCCGACAAATACGATTTACGGATATTAAGGAGATTGCTGATAGGGAACGTATGCTAAAAGAGTATATCTATGAAGCTATTGAAGTAGAAAAAGCAGGTTTAAAAGTAAATTTGAAGAAAACCTCGGAGTTTAAAATTCCTGAAGAATTTCAAAAGAAATTGAATAAAATTCCTGCTTTAAAAATGGCGTTTGAAACATTGACACCAGGGAGGCAAAGAGCTTACCTTTTTTATTTTTCTCAGCCCAAATTATCCAAAACACGTGAAGCAAGAGTAGAAAAAAATATGCAGCAGATTCTTGCGGGAAAGGGATTAGATGATTAGCATTTCAAAAGAGATAATTTAAAAGCTTGAGCAATATGAAAAATAATAAAAAGCACTTATCCGC
>JAEZRL010000047.1 GCA_023440945.1 Bacteroidota bacterium | reverse complement strand
GGTATAAATCGTGTGCATGCAGGTGTAATTTCATACACACGTTTGGGTCTTGCATAAATTCCCCCGCCAACACCGCCTCCTTCTCCCACCACATCGTTGTCTTCGGGTTGTGTTCCGGGTTCTGCGTACATTTTTTTACCGGGATTTTTTCTTCCTTTGCCATGACCTCCGCCTAAACCATAAGCTACCTGAGCAACAGGAATAATAGTTTTCTCTCCTACCTGAACAGGTTCCCCAAATACATTCTTTACCGAGGCAGATTGTGAGAATTGTGAGGCTAATTTTTCAACAATGCTTCCATTTTCCATAATAATTATGTTTTGGTAAGACAATAAAATCTTAGTTGAAATAAGAGACTAAAGGTATAAAATCACAAGTCATCATATTTAAAATTCATCTGCGTCATGAAATAAAAACTTTCCATAGGCACCTTTTATAAATGTTGCATTTCATATTCATTACACAATAGATCATTCCTTTTAGTTGCCTTTCATGTCTTAATTTTGTAGTCAATAAAGTATTATGAGTAAACTTAGCGGTTTAGCGGAGACAATGGTGGGTTCTGAAATTGTAAGACTTGGCAATGAAATAAGCGAACGCATTAGGAAGGGTGAAAAAATTTACAATTATACCATCGGAGATTTTGATCCATCTATCTTTCCAATACCTGAAGCATTGGAAAAACTTATCATTCAAGCATATAAAGAACATAAAACAAATTACCCTCCGGGTAATGGCTTGTTAGAATTAAGACAGGCAGTTTCAGATTTTATAAAAGAAGGTGAAGGGCTTGACTATGCCGTTGATGAAATTCAAATTGCAAGCGGCGGACGGCCTTTGATATATACTGTTTTCAAAACCATTGTTAATAAAGGTGATAAAGTTATTTACGCAGTGCCTTCATGGAACAATAATCATTATACACATTTAACAGGTGGCGAGCATTGCGAAATAGAAACAACACCTGAGAATAATTTCATGCCTGTTGCTTCTGATATACAACCCCATATAAAAGATGCAGCATTAATTTGTTTATGTACACCTCAAAATCCAACTGGTACAACACTTAATAAAACCGAGTTGGAAAAGATCTGTGATCTTGTATTGGAAGAAAATAAGCGCAGGGGCGAGAATGAAAAGAAACTATACATCATGTTTGATCAGATGTATTGGACGTTAACATTTGGTGAAACAAGGCATTATAATCCGGTAAGTTTAAGACCTGAAATGAAAGAATACACCATTTTCATTGACGGCATTTCAAAAGCTTTTGCATCAACAGGTGTAAGAGTTGGCTGGGCTTTAGGGCCGGCAAAAGTGATAGCAAAGATACGGGCTTTATTAAGTCATATAGGTGCATGGGCACCAATGGCTGAACAAAAAGCAACAGCGCAGTTTCTAACAGATAGAAGAAGCATCGAAAATTACTTTAAAGATTTTAAGGCGCAATTGGAAAAGCGTTTACGTACTATTTACGATGGTTTCATAAAGCTGAAACAAAAAGGTTATTGTGTTGATGCCATCACGCCGCAGGGTGGTATTTATTTAACCGTGAAGATTGATCTTGCAGGAAAAGTTGCGAATGGAAAAGCGTTACCTGATCAATCTGCCGTTACAGACTATATTTTACGTGAAGCAAGTTTAGCGGTTGTTCCGTTTTATGCATTTGGTGCAAGTAGAAATTCATCATGGTATCGTTTAAGTGTAGGAACTTGTAAGCTGGAAGATATTAATGAGATGTTTAAAAAACTGGAAGCAGCATTAGCGAAAGTAGAATAGTTTAGTGTCTCTGAATAACCTTTTAAAAGTTATCTAGAAATATAGGGGAAGTTTCTGAACATTAATTCTTGTAATGAATAAAAACAAAGGACTTTAGCTCACCTTTGTTGACCGCTTCACGCATTTTTCTGAAATCCTTGATGATTTTGTTTCTGTTTATGTCTAATAATTCAGTGGCAACACAAAACGCATCCAGATTCTCAACATGGTGCAGCAAATCATTAAGAAGTTCGAGCTGATGTTCAAACTCCCTTTGATTCATCTTGAATTTCCCCGTCAATACCAGTAGGTTTCTATTGGAGGTTCTCATCGCTAACTGGTTTTAGGCCTTATTAATTTTACAAAATTCTTAATACTATCTATCCTACAATACCTCTGTGCGAAGGGCATCCGCAATTCTTACTTTTCTTACCATTGAAAGTGTAACGGCCACTGCTGCAGGAACTTGCTATAAAACTTACAAATAACAAGAAAAAGATCGCTCTGTAAATAACTCTTTTCATAAAATTACTGAATATAAATACAATATTTTTACCAAAAAAAATTTGGGGATAAAAAAAAATAACTTTCGTATTCTCATTGCGCCTTTAGATTGGGGCTTAGGTCATACTACACGTTGTATTCCCATTATCAAATATCTGCTGCTTAATCAATATACCGTGTTTGTCGGTGCAAATGAAACGATAAAAAAAATAATAAGAAAAGAATTTCCTGATATTCCGGTCCTGCCATTGCAAGGCTATAACATCAGGTATTCAAAATCAAAACGTGGATTGCCATTTAAAATTTTGTTACAACTGCCGAAAATTTTGTTAAGCATACGTAACGAAAAAAAATGGCTGAAAAAAAAGGTGGAAGAGTTAAAGATTGATCTTGTAATTTCTGATAACCGTTTTGGATTATATACAAAGAAAGTCCGGAGCATTTTTATAACACATCAGTTACAAATACTTATACCAAACAAATTATTGCAGTCTTTCATTCAGAAAATAAATTATTCTTATATCAATCGTTATACAGAATGTTGGATTCCCGATTTTGAAGGAAAGATGAACCTTGCAGGCGCATTATCTCATCCTAAAAAATATCCTGCTGTTCCTGTAAAATATATAGGTCCTTTATCAAGACTGAAAAAAACAGATCCAGAGGAAAAAAAAGTTGATTGGTTGGTTGTTTTATCCGGGCCTGAACCGCAGCGAACTATTTTAGAACATAAAATTTTGTCTGTAGCTGGATTGACGGACGAAAAAATTTTAATTGTTCGTGGAAAGCCAATTGCAGAAGATAATCTTACTGTGCCTGCAAATTGTACTGTTGTTAATCATCTCTCAGGCGATGAACTGGAAAAAGCCTATGCTCAGAGTGCATTTGTGTTGAGTCGTTCCGGTTATACGACGGTTATGGAAGTGCTTATGCTTCAAAAGAAAGCAGTGCTAATTCCAACACCCGGACAAACAGAACAGGAGTATCTTGCACGGCATTTATCGCAACAAAAATGGTGTTACACTTTTGATCAAAACACTGAAGATTTTTTGGGTGAAATGAATAAAGCGAAAGAATTTCCTTATCGGTTGCCAACCTTTTCTGCTTCCTCTTATGAAGAAGTAATAGAAGATTTTCTTGCTACATTATGACGAACTCTCTCTTACCTTTGCGCTTCTTTATAAGATGACGGGAAAAACAAAAGCGCATATTGCCGTATTAGCGGCTAATCTACTTTTTGGTATCAATTATAGTGCGGTTAAATATATAACACCTTCTGTTATTTTACCTTTTGCATTAAATGCTTTACGAGTTGCTTTTAGTTTGTTTCTTTTTTGGATTTTGTATATACTTAAGCCATCAAAAGCCGGCATTGATAAAAAAGATATTCCTCTTTTTCTTTTTTGTGCTGCTACAGGTGTAGCCATTAATCAACTTTTGTTTGTTAAAGGATTGTCTTTAACAACCTCTATTCATGGCGCTTTGCTTTCTTTGATAACACCTATTTTTATTATTCTTATCGCTGCATGGCTGCTAAAAGAAAGTCTTACCTGGATCAAAATCTGCGGACTGTTACTTGGTATTGCAGGTGCTACTTTGCTTATTATTTTAAAAGGTTCAACCCACACCGGATCGGATGTTTTATTAGGTGACACACTCATTGTTATTAACGCTATTTCTTATGCATTTTATTTGGTACTGGTTCGACCTTTAATGGAACGATATACACCTGTTCATGTTATTCGATGGGTGTTTACATTCGGTACTTTTATGATCCTTCCTTTTGGATGGCACCAGGTTATGCATACAGATTGGACAGCCTTTCATACACTAGACTGGACAGCTTTGATCTTTATTATTGTTGGTGCAACTTTTATTGCCTACTTATTCAATATGTATGGTATCAAAGAGATCGGGGCATCTGCCACCGGAAGTTATATTTATACACAACCGGTGTTTGCTGCTTTGGTAGCAATAATGTTTATGGGTGAGCAATTTGATATATACAAAGCGATCTCTGCAGTGCTGATATTTGCAGGCGTTTTTCTGGTAAATTACCGGAAGCGTACAGGTTTTATGAGCCCTTCTTAGGATAATCGAAAAACCAAAATTTTTTATCCGCACTTTCAAAATCCTTCCATTTTTTCAGGTTCACTTTTATTGCATAAATGCTGCAGGTAGGCATGTTATCAATATGTACGCTTGTAAGTTCGTTGGCAAAATCTGTAATGCCGGGATTGTGTGAAAAAACAGCTATTGAACTACAATCATCAACAAGATTTTCTATCACTTCATAAAATGCTTCAATAGGAGGTAAGTATAGCTCTGGTTTTATTAGAATGTCTTTTTCATTTTCACCATACGCGTTTATAAAATAGCAACAGGTGTCAAAAGCTCTTTTGGCGGGACTCGATATAAACGTATCTATATACACACTTCTGTTTAATAACCGTTTCGCCATTGCCGGTGAATCTTTAAGTCCACGTTCATTTAATGGCCTCTGAATATCCTGCAGAAGAAAATTGTCCCAACTGCTTTTTGCATGACGTATAAGAAGAAGTGATTTCAATATTTTATTTTGAAAAGTTTAATGCAGTAAATTTACACTATTTTATATGGAAGGATAACCTATCAACTTATGGAATACTGGCAAACCGTAGTAAAAAATCCAACCGGAACCAAAGCAATGGATGAGTTTGCAGTAACGATGGATAATATCCCTAAAGTAGTATTTTCCCGGACACTGAAAAATGTTGAATGGAAAACCGCAAGATTAGCAAAGGGAAATATTAAAGAAGAGGTTTTTGAATTTAAAAAACAACCAGGGAAAGACATTTTAGTTGGCAGCCGAAGTTTAATTATAACCTTAATGAACTTCAATTTAATTGATGAGTGTCAGATCTGTGTTCACCCGGTTGTAGCAGGAAGTGGTTTGCCCTTATTTGAAAACATAAACGATAGAACTACTCTTAAACTTATAAAGACAAAAACCTTTGGTAGTGGTGCTATAATTCTTTACTATGTACCGCAAAAAAATGATTAATATGAAATGTTACAGCACAGAACCAAAAGTAGCATATACGTATAACAGGAGTATTGTCGAAAAAGATATCACACCCTACTAACAGAAGGATAAGCCACCCGCTCTTTGATGTTTATGGTAAAGACGAGATAAATAATAGAAGCTTTCAAAGAATGATAATATTCCATTTGCTAATATTATTATTTTTTTATCTGATACCGAACTATTTTGCACAACAAAAGTTTGAAAATGAAACACCTTACGTTGCTGTTGAAGGACTTACACGCAACAATATTTTATACCTTACTACTAACCGCATCATCGCTTTTACTTGTTTCCTGTGGTAATAAACAGAATAGTAGCGCAGATGCAGCGAGTGCTGCTCCGCCAGCACCAGCATATCCTGCATTTAAAGTGATCACACAAACGGCTACGTTGCAAACCGGTTATCCTGCTACCTTACAAGGGCAGCAGAATATTGAGATACGTCCTAAGATCGATGGCTATATTGAAAAAATATACATTGACGAAGGTGAGGTGGTGAAAAAAGGGCAATTACTTTTTCGTATCAGCGCACCACAATACCAGCAGGATGTAGACAATGCTGCGGCAGCCATCAGTAGTGCAGAAGCGGATGTAAGTGCTGCAGAATTACAGGTAAAAAAAACCAAGCCTCTGGTAGATAAAGGTATTATCAGCAAGTTTGAACTGGAATCTGCAGAATATACGCTGCAGGCACGCCAGGCAGCATTGGCGCAGGCAAAAGCTGCTTTAGCCAATGCCAGAATAAATGTCGGTTATACTACTGTTACAAGCCCGGTGAACGGTGTGGTAGGTACGCTTCCTTACAGATTGGGAAGCCTTGTTAGCAGCACCACCCAAATGCCTTTAACAACCGTTTCCAACATCGGTAATGTGTACGCTTATTTCTCTTTGAATGAAAAACAATTGCTTGATTTTTCAAGACAATACAAAGGCAATACGCTGTTGGAAAAGCTGAAGCAACTACCTCCGGTTACATTATTACTTTCCGATGGCACCGAATATCCTGAAAAAGGACGTGTAGAATCAGTTGGCGGATTGATCAATACAGAAACCGGTTCCGCAAGTTTTCGTGCAACGTTTCCTAACCCGGTCGGGCTTCTTCGCAGTGGTGCAAGTGCTATTGTACAAATACCCGTATCTGTTACCGATGCTATTCTCGTTCCACAAAGATCTACCTATGAAATGCAGGGCAAACGTTTTGTTTACAAGGTAACAAATGACAATAAAGTAATAAGTAACGAGATCGAAGTAATGCAAATTCCATCCGGTCAATTCTTTGTTGTAACCAAGGGTTTAAAAGCAGGCGATATGGTGGTATATGAAAGCACCAGCACTTTGCAGGATAGCACAGTTATCAAACCGGACATTCAACCCGAAGACAAAATTTACCAGAATCTGAAATAATTATCTTATTCACGCCTTTTATGCTCAAAACATTCATAGAACGACCGGTATTATCAACGGTTATTTCCGTTATCCTCGTCATACTGGGTATCATTGGCATTGCAACTTTGCCTATCACCCTGTATCCCGATATTGCGCCCCCCACCGTTCGGGTTTCAACCGCTTACCAGGGTGCCAATGCGGACGTAGTAATGAACAGTGTGATTGTTCCGCTGGAAGAACAGATCAACGGTGTGGAGAACATGACCTACATGACTTCTTCTGCAAGTAATGATGGCTCGGCTGGTATCACTATTTATTTTAAACAAGGAACCAATCCGGATCTCGCCGCCGTAAATGTGCAGAACAGGGTATCAAGGGCTATGCCGCTGTTGCCAGCCGAAGTAACCCGTGCAGGTGTAACAACAAGCAAACAGCAAAGCAGCATGGTAATGGTGTTTGCACTGAACAGTACCAACCCATCCTTCGATGCAAAATTTTTGCAGAATTATGCCAACATCAATCTTGTACCTGTAGTTAAAAGAATCAATGGCGTAGGCGATGCGCAGGCGTGGGGCACAGGTGATTACTCCATGCGTATCTGGCTAAAGCCCAATGTAATGGCAACGTATGGCTTGGTGCCCGATGATATTAACAATGCGCTGGCAGAACAAAACATAGAGGCAGCACCGGGTAAAATTGGAGAGAACAGCAACCAGTCCTTTGAATATGTACTTAAATACAAAGGCAGACTTCAAAAACCGGAAGAATATGAGAACATTGTTATCCGTTCCGATAAGAACGGTCAATTATTACGTTTGAAAGATGTAGCTCGTATTGAACTTGGCTCTATCACTTATGCAATTACCTCCCTTACAGATGGAAAGCCTTCTATTGTACTCGGTATTTTCCAGTCCGCAGGTTCCAATGCGCATGAAATGATCCAGGAAATAGAGCGTACCATAAAAGCAGCTTCCAAAAACTTTCCACCCGGTGTAACCAGCACGATGATCTTTTCAGCCAATGATTTTCTAAACGTTTCTATCGAAAGTGTTATCCGCACACTGCTCGAAGCGTTTGTGCTTGTGTTTATCGTGGTATTTATTTTCCTGCAGGACATTCGTTCAACCTTAATACCTGCGATAGCTGTACCGGTGGCAATTATTGGTACTTTCTTTTTCCTGCAATTATTTGGGTTTACTATTAACC
>JAEZRL010000085.1 GCA_023440945.1 Bacteroidota bacterium | reverse complement strand
CGAAAATATTATTGCTTCATTTGGTTTAACACAGGATAGAAAAACGGCGATAATAGAACTGGCCGAAGCATCAGGATTAAGATTATTGAAGCCGCACGAATACAATCCTTTGCTTGCAACAACTTATGGTACAGGCGAATTGATAAAAGCAGCGATGAATGAAGGTGTTGAAAAAATAATTTTATGTATTGGCGGAAGTGCAACGGTCGACGGAGGCATGGGCATATTACAAGCACTAGGTGCAGAATTTTTAGATGATTATCATAATATTATTCAATTTCCAGAAGAACTAGTTCATTTAAAAACGATAAAGATCTCCTCAGTTGACACCCGAATTAAAAATATTGAAGTGGTTATTTTATGTGATGTTGAAAACGCTTTATTAGGTACTAATGGTGCGGCGAGGATTTTTGGACCGCAAAAAGGTGCGGATAAAAATGCGGTTGAAAAACTTGAAACTTCTTTAACAAAACTAAGAGATGTTGTTTTACAGCAAACGGGAAAAGATATGGCAACGATTACAAGTGGTGGCGCTGCGGGTGGTGTTGCTGCAGGTGTCGCAACCTTATTGAATGCACATTTGGTAAATGGAATAGATTATTTTTTAAACATCACCTGTTTTGATGAAGCCTTACAAAAAGCAAGTTTAGTTATAACCGGCGAAGGAAGCATTGATGAACAAACTCTACAGGGCAAAGGTCCTTATGGTGTTGCTAAACGAGCAAAAGAAAAAACCATTCCTGTAATAGGAATGGCAGGAAAAATACCTTTACAAGCTTCAACTTCTTTGCAAGGATATTTTGATGTATTAATTTCTATCAATTGTGAACTATCTTCTTTAGAACATGCAATTAAAAATACATATCCTAATTTAATTCAAACTGCGAGAACGATCGGTAATTTATTGTCACTTAGAACGCTTGAATAATCATGCATCTTTTCTTCCGTACTTCCAGTTCCTTGATTTTCCTTCAGCAGCCCATTCAACTGTTGTTTTAATTCGTTTGTTTTTAGTAGCATCTGTTTTTGCTTCATTTATCCATTCAATATATTCTCTTCTTTGTGATGGACTAAACGCTTCAAACGATGCCTTTGCTTTTTTGTTTTTGGTAAGTGCTGTAATAAGTTCAGCAGGTGTTTCGGGTTCTTTCCTGGGTTGAGGTTTCGCTTTTACAACCTTCACATTTTCCTCATTTAGTCTTGCTGCTTCTTTTATATAAGCAATAAGAATTTTATCAGAAGGAAGATCTTTAAGAGAAGTGACCTTATTAAAATTTCCCATTGCATCTCTTTCCGTTACCTGTAAAATTCCTTCGGGATCTTTCATTAAAGAGGCTTTCCACAAATTAATAGCACAATGATTTTTAAAGGCTGCGATACTGCACATTATTCCTTTGTAATCAAAATGCGGAAAACCCCATTTGATCGTTTCTTCCACTTCCGGACAAGCCTTGTGCACCACTTCCCGAAAATGTTTTAAAACAGGTTTTGCAAAATCTGCAGCTTTATCAATATAGGCATCAATACGAGGATCGGTTGAAGGCATAAAAAACAATTTAAATTATAAGACAGATAGTTTGAAAATAAGAAATGGTTTTAATTCCCGCAAGACTCAAATGCTTTTAAAAAAATCTTTTGAGCATACTATACAAAACATCATTTTATCAATAATTTTCTTTGCCTTAGCTTTATCGCCTCAGTTTTATTATCATTATCTAACCTTGCTTAACAGAAAAATATGGCCTCAAAAAAAAATTACCTGCTTCCTTTTTTGCTCGTTACTTCTTTGTTTTTTCTATGGGCCTTTTTGCATAATCTAAACCCGATACTTATTCCGCACTTAAAAAAAGCCTGCGAGTTAAGCGATACACAATCTTCATTTATCGATTCATCCGTTTATCTTGGTTATTTTTTAATGGCGATACCGGCGGGATTATTCACCCATCGTTTTGGTTATAAGAAGGGTATTCTGTTCGGACTTTTATTATATGCTATTGGCGCTTTGCTTTTTATTCCTGCTGCAAGTGCACGCAGCTACACTTTCTTTCTTGTAGCGTTATTTATAATTGCAAGTGGTGCAACGTTTTTAGAAACAGTTGCCAATCCTTACATAACCATGCTTGGCGATAAAGACACGTCAGAACAAAGACTCAATTTCGCACAATCATTTAATGGTGTTGGCGCTTTTGTTGCACCGTTAATCGGCGGTTCATTTATTTTATCAGGTATCGAACATACACCGGAAGAATTGCATAATATGTCTTCTACACAATTGAATAATTATTTACAATTTGAAGCTGATACTGTTAAGATTCCTTACCTCGTTATTGCTTCGGTAGTTATACTTGTAGGTATTCTTTTTGTTTTTACCAAGTTGCCCGATTTTAAAGAAAAAGAAACAGATGTACATGGCACACAGTTCTCTTTAAAAATATTTCGTTATTCCCATGTGAAATGGGCTGTTATTGCCCAGTTCTTTTATGTTGGTGCACAGGTTTGTGTTGGAAGTTTCTTTATTCGCTACACAAGATTTGTGGTAGATATGCCTGAAAAACAAGCTGCATTCTGGTGGGGCTCTATTGCAATGGTTGGCTTTATGGTTGGACGTTTTACAGGTACTTTTTTAATGCGTTTTGTAAAACCGGCAAAACTGCTGAGTTTGTATGCAGCTATAAATATCATTTTACTTTTCATTGCATTAACAACAAAAGGTTATATCGCAGTATATGCCGTAATTGCGGTGCCTTTTTTCATGTCAATTATGTTCCCAACTATTTTTGCACTGGGTATAAAAGACTTGGGTGAAGAAACAAAACTTGCTTCATCATTTTTGGTGATGTCTATTATTGGCGGTGGCTTATTACCAGTAGTAATGGGATGGATATCCGATAAGACAGGAAGCATGCAAACAGCTTACATCGTTCCGTTGGTATGCTTTTTATTTGTATTATATTTTGGACTTAAAGGTTATCGTGTGACACATGTTGAAGAACATGCGATGAAAGAAGAATTAGTGTGATCAAATATTTTTATCAAACAAGTAATATGAAAAGATATTGTTTAATGCTCGATTTGAAAGATGATGAAAACCTGATAGCAGAGTACGAAAGATACCATAAAAAAGTGTGGCCGGAGATCATAAGAAGCATTGCAGATTCCGGCATTCATTGCATGGAACTTTAC
>JAEZRL010000011.1 GCA_023440945.1 Bacteroidota bacterium | reverse complement strand
GTGTTACTGCAGCCATAGAGCATAAAGACATTGCAGCTTTTAAGAGCGGTTTTATTTTCTTAACCAATACTTGCAATGATTGTCATACGTCAACAAATTTTGAATTTAACCAGGTAAAAATACCGGATCATCCTCCTTTTAGTAACCAGGTTTTTAAAGTAAATGAAAAGTAAACCTATAAATGTGTTTCTGTACTTATTCGCAGCGTTTTCCGCTTCACATGGCTCTGACAAATGAAGATGGTATTTATTTTTCAAAAAGACATTCAATCATGCAAAAACTTTTCAAGCTTATATCGGGTTGTTTTGGTTTTCCGTTACTATTAATTACCTGCGATTATCCCTGCGGCAAAGCTTCAGCCCATCTTCAGTTTATCTCTTTTTCAGAGCTGGAAAGCGATACGGTAATCATGAGACGTTTTATAAAAGGAAGTGACTTTAAAAACGTGCAGGACACGTTTCTATTAAATTCTATAAACAGTGGATTCTACAGGCAGGGCGATACACTTGACGTCTTACATAGCATTAACAGCTATGATCTGATAACTGCAGATCATGATTATGAAATATATCTGTCTGGAGCAAATAAGCTTTATACATTAACTGAGGTAACCGAAGATTATCAAAGAGGCGAACGAAGTGGTTGTCAGAAAGATTATTGCATCAACCGCTTTAAATCTTACAAGGTTAACGGTCAGCTTGTAAACAATGTAAACTTCAGCAGCATTGAATTGAAGAAATGAAACGAGTCTTTCAAATTATCAAAACATATATTAAGTTTATTTATTCAAATATTTGTATGAATGCTAAAATAAAATGTTGTTGCCTGTTTTTTATTCTAATCACTAACATACTGCATGCGCAATTGAAAGCAGATGATGTTCAAACGTTCACGCTAAAAAACGGAATGAAATTTCTCGTGCTGCCTGATAACTCAATTCCAAACGCTAATATGTATTTGTATTTTAAAGTCGGCTCGAGAAATGAATACACAGGTATTACGGGTTTATCGCATTTTTTCGAGCACATGATGTTTAACGGCGCAAAAAAATACGGACCAAAAATGCTGGATAAAACAGAAGAGTTTAACGGCGGCGCCAACAATGCTTATACCACAGAAAATGTAACAGTGTACACTGATTGGTTTCCCGCATCGAAGCTTGAACTATTTTTTGATATTGAATCAGATCGTATTGCCAATCTTGCTTTTGATTCTGCTATCATAGAAAGTGAACGGGAAGTAGTTCATTCAGAATGGAGAACAGGGCTCGAAAATTCTCCATGGGAAAATTTAGATCAGGCAGTAATTGGCGTTGCATTCAATCAACATCCTTACCATTGGCCGGTAATAGGTTATGAAAGTGATATAAAAAACTGGAAACGCAACGATCTTCAGCAATACTTTAAAACATATTATGCACCTAATAATTGCGTAGTTGTGATAACAGGAAACGTAACGGTTGATGAAGTAAAGAAGCTTCCCGAAAAATATATGGAGCCGATTTCTGCACAGCCGGCGCCGCCACCAGTACATATTATTGAGCCACCGCAGAAGGGTGAACGAAGGGTAATGGTACAAAAAGATGTAACAACACCTTACCTGATGATAAAGTATCATGTTCCTGCGACAAAAGACTCTGATTATTATGCGCTTGATGTGCTTAACGCTGTTTTGTCTGCAGGTCATTCATCAAGATTATATCGTGAAATTGTTGACAAAAAACAGCTTGCTACAGACATTTTTTCATACTTGTCTTACAGCTTTGATCCTTTTGCATTTACGGTGGGTGCTGTTTGCGCAGACAGCGTAAATGCAACAGATGTTGAAACGGCTATTTATGAAGAAATTGGCAAGATAAAAAATGATGGTATTACTGCAACAGAATTACAAAAAGTAAAAAATCAGAAGCTGATGGAATTTTATTCGAATATTGAAACCATCAATGGAAAATCACAAAATACAGGAGACTATGAAGTGTTTTTTGGTGACTATAAAAAATGTTTGATGCACCCGCAGAATACAATAACGTGACTGTTGATGATGTGAAGCGGGTTGCTAATAAGTACTTTAAAAAATCAAACAGAACGGTGGGGGTTTTACAATCAAATGTGGAGGATTAATGTATGCGTAAACATATTCAATATATTTTTTTTACAGTTTTAATTGTTGCATGTTGCATTCGGGTAAACGCACAAAACAATCCGAAATACCAGTTGCCTCAATACACTAAATTTCAGCTTGCTAACGGCTTAACAGTTTACCTTATGGAAAAACATACGGTGCCTGTTGTAAGCCTGTCTGCGATAATTCCTGCAGGTGCTATTTATGACAATAACAATGCAGGACTTGCAAACCTGACTGCTGAATGTTTAACATGCGGGACAAAAAATTATAGTAAAACACAAATTGAACAAGCATTTGATTTTGCAGGCGCTGAATATAACACGTTTGGGTCGAAAGAGTTTGCAGGCTTAACAGCGCGGCTCGCAATGAAAGATAAAGACAAACTTTTCCCAATCATTAAAGAAATGTTGGTTGATCCGGTTTTTAATGATTCAGATTTTATAAAAGAAAAAAAACGCACACTGGTTAATTTAGACCAGGCGAAAGAAAGTCCCGGACAGGTGATTAATTTATACTGGGATAAATTTTTCTACGGCAGCCATGTTTATGGAAATGTAGTTACAGGAACTGTTTCTTCCATTACCCCTTTGACATCAAACGATCTTAAAAATTTTTATAAAACATATTATGGTCCGAACGGCTCAGCTATTGCTTTGGTCGGAGATTTTAATACTGCTGAAATGAAGAAAACAATAGAACAGTTATTCAGCAGTTGGAAAAAAACAATTGAACGTAAAACTTTACCTGCTGCACCTGCATACAATTTAACCTCCGCGAAAGTGCTGTTGGTAAATAAAGATGATGCCCGCGAAACCACTTTTCTTATCGGTGCAAAAGGCGTTGCAAGAAATAATCCTGATTATATTCCACTGCAGGTTGTAAATACACTATTTGGTGGCAGATTTACATCGTGGCTGAATGAAGAATTGCGTGTTAAATCTGGTCTTACTTATGGTGCCGGTAGTTATTTTGACTATAAAAAGAATGGCGGTGCATTTTTAATTTCAACACATACTGCCAATGAAACAACGGCTCCAACGCTTGAAAAAATCATGCAGGTTATTAATCAACTTCAAACACAATCCTTAGATGACACAACGTTAACTTCTGCAAAAAATTATATGATAGGTTTGTTTCCGCCACGCTTTCAAAGCAGTGACCAGTTGGCTAATTTATTAACGTCTATGTTTTGGTATGGATATGATGAATCATATATTAATAATTTTGAAGCCAATGTAAATGCTGTAACACTTGCAAAGGCTGAACAAATTATCAAACAATATTTTCCAAAAGATAACCTGCAGTTTGTATTGATCGGAAAAGCATCAGACATAAAACCAATTGCAGCAAAATATGGCGCTGTTACTGAAGTACAAATCAAAGATGATATTGGTAAAGGTTTTTAATGCCTGAACAAATCTGATGTATAAGAAGATGTGATGTCTAAAGATATTTAAGAAATCTGCTTTATGCTTTGTGATATTTTCTTTATGCTCTTTGTGGTTCTATATATTCGTTTTTACCACTAAGACTGCAAGGTTCTCACAAAGCGCTAAAAGAAATTCTTTAGGGGTTATTGTGTAAGTCTTCAAACACTTAATTAAACAGAAATAGGAACCAGTTTTAATAGTTTTATACCTGAGTGCAGTACTTCTCAATCAGTTCATTCAAAACTCCTTTTGTCATTGCTTTTTTTGCCCGTCTCAAGAGGAAAGGTTCTATCAGGGAGAGAAATCCTGTTAGTCGTGTATCTGAATGTTCTGTGAGTACAGCAAGATGATCAAGTTTTTTAGGAACACCTTTGTTATTCGTTTGTCCATCATCTGCTAAACCATACATTATGCAGAGGCTTTCAATAAAATGATTTTCAGCAGAATGAATTTTGACACGGAAGCGAATGGAAGTTGTACCTGGATTATAAAACCGGTGAACCTGTTTTATTTCTGCTGTAGCAAATTCTCCTTTTTGTAACCGCAACTGTTTGTTTCCAATGTCAACACCCAATACTCCTTCAACAGGTAAAAAGGTTTCATTAAATGTAGTATGATAATGTTTTGGTGTGCCACCACCCACACCTAGTTCTACCTCTACTAAAATGTGATCGCCATTCGTTTCATTTGCGGTTTTTAATACTGTTACCTTGTCTTTTATTTTCGGATTATAAAATACACGTTTTTGCATTTTTTTATTACGAAACTATAAAGGCATAAAGCAAAGGCATCCAACTATTGATTGAAATGCTTTTTTTTATCACTGAGTTGTAAAAAAG
Organism: Bacteroidota bacterium; assembly: GCA_023440945.1. Lineage (GTDB taxonomy): Bacteria > Bacteroidota > Bacteroidia > Chitinophagales > Chitinophagaceae > JAEZRL01. Next base: position 8,452 of record JAEZRL010000011.1, on the reverse strand, counting down.
TTGGGAGAAAGTTTTATCTATAACTACAGCTTCAGTCTTTCTGCAGCAATCATTTTCGTTTTTTAAAAAAAACAGGAATACTTGCAAGAAGTACCATTATCAGTCCAACCGAACAAACGCCTGCCCATGCAAATAATTTCCAGGCATAACTGCCAATAATAGAACCAAGTGTTCCGCCAATAAAAAACGAGGTCATATAGATCGTATTCAATCTTGTTCTTGCTTCAGGGGATAATTCTGAAACACGGGTAAGATTTGGGATATGTGTTGCCTGCAATCCCATATCTATCAGTATAATTCCAACAATTAAAATAATGATATTGATATTGCTTTCAAACAATAAAAGATAGCCCGCAAGCATCAGCATAATTCCCCCTTTCATGGGGAAAGAAAACCCTTTTTTATCACTTATTTTTCCTACCTGCGGCGAAATAAGTGCACCGGCTAAACCGACGACTCCAAAAAAACCAATGGTTGACAAACTATAAGAATAAGGCGGTTTTTCAAGAAAAAATGCAAGCGTTGACCAGAAGGCAGAAATAGCTCCAAACAAACAAGCTCCTATCCAGGCACTTTCTCTCACCAAAGGATATTCTTTCATTAAGCCCAAAAGTGAACGCATTAATTCTTTGTAGTTACCCTGGAATTTTTGCTTTTCCCGGGGAATGATCCTGGCAGTTAAAAAAGAAAAGATGATCATTAATCCTGCAGCAATCCAATAAGTACTGCGCCATCCAAAATAATCTGCGGATATGCCGCTTAAAGTTCGGGATAACAATATTCCTGAAAGTAATCCACCCATTACAGTTCCGATAACTTTGCCCCTTTCTTCTTCTGCTGCCAGGTGTGCTGCAAGAGGAACAAAAACCTGGCATGCAGTTGCGGTAATTCCAATCATCAGGCTAAAAAAATAGAGGGTATTAATAGTTGGGGAAAGGGCAGCTCCGGAAACGGCTATTGCAGCAAGCAGTTCCATAACAATTAAGAGGTTGCGTCTCGATACCATATCGCCCACCGGAACAACAAAAAATAATCCCAGGCCATAACCGAGTTGAGAACAGATGTTGATCCAGGAAGCTGCGGTTTCAGAAATATGAAAACTCGCGGCAAATTTTCCCAGTAAAGGCTGACAGTAATACAAGTTTGCCACCACTACACCGCAGGCAGTAGCTATGAAGTATTTTAAAGAATTTGAAAGTTTCGCCGGTTTGATTTTTTCCGTTTCTGCCATTGCCGGCAAAATTAGAAATTAGAAGTACTGAAAATAATATGATTTGTATTTAATATATATGGCACAAAATTTAGATTGTTTTCCTGTTTAAGACAAAGCACCAACAAATAATATAATCTAACCAACAAAATATGCATTTATGTACAACAAAAATACCATCACCCGCCGTAAAGCAATTACAGGGCTAGGCATGGGCTTAACTTCTGTAATAACAGCACCTGTTTTTGCTGCCGGAGAATCTTTCAATAATGAATATTCCGGTGGTGCTTCTGCCCCTGAAGATCCAACTTCAAAATATCCCAAACCGCCTTTTAAATCACAATCTCAACCCTGGCCTGGTTTAGCCAATCAAATGGAACCGCGGCCTGATCACGGTGAGAAAAGCTATAAAGGGTCAGGACGATTATCCGGACGAAAAGCTTTGATCACAGGCGGTGATTCAGGTATGGGTCGTGCTGCGGCAATTGCTTATGCCCGTGAAGGCGCTGATATAGCGATCAATTATTATCCGACTGAAGAACCGGATGCCAAAGAAGTGATCGACCTGATAAAAGCCGAAGGCAGAAAAGCTGTTGCTATTCCGGGTGATATAAGGGATGAAGAATTTTGTAAGAAACTGGTAGCAGACGCAGTACAGGCATTGGGAGGTTTAGATATTGTAGTGAGCAATGCGGCAAGGCAACAAACCCGTGCCTCCATTTTAGACATTTCTACAGAGGATTTTGATGCAACCATGAAAACGAATATTTATGCGCCTTTCTGGATCATCAAGGCTGCATTACCTCATCTCAAACCTGGCTCAGCCATTATCGGCACTACGTCTGAACAGGCTTATGATCCCTCTCCTGATCTGTACGACTATGCCCAAACAAAAGCTGCGACCATGAATTACGTTAAGTCGCTCGCCAAGCAACTCGGGCCCAAAGGTATACGGGTGAATGGCGTTGCGCCTGGTCCTATCTGGACGCCTTTGCAGGTGAGTGGAGGCGCAACACAGGAAAAGCTGGTAAAGTTTGGTAGCGACACGGCATTAGGCAGACCAGGTCAACCTGTAGAATTAGCATCCATCTATGTACAACTTGCAGCAGACGATGGCAGTTTTACAACAGGAAATATTTACGGGGCCGGCGGAGGAAAAGGACAGCCTTAATAAAAAGAAGAACATCGGGATTTTGTATTTTGTTCTGTAGTAAACAATGCAGGGAAGAAAAGTTTACAGTAAAAATTTATACGTACTTCTGATGGTTCTAACGTTACTCACTTGTACGTTCTGTAATTCCATTCAACAATTAGATAAAAAACAAAACCCTTGACGCAGCAAGGGTTTTGTTTTTTGAGTATATTCCTCTTTTTGAAAGTTGAGCAACTATTTATCCTTTCAGTTTTTCATCCAGGTAATTTATTTCTTCATCCAAAGGATTGTCTGGTGTTATGCTTTGCTTTTTTGACTGTTTATACTGCTTCAATGTTTTTAACTGGTTTATCATTTCTTCTTTATAAGCTGCAGAATAAGTAGCTGCTGTATCTACAAAATTCAGTATTTCGTCAACCGCTTTTTTAAAGTTAGCTGAACTGTCAACATTTTTTAAATAAAGAATAAACAAAGGTGTTGCATTGAACTTATCAAATAATTTTGTGTTTTTATAATCCGCAAAAAGTGAATCAAAATCTGCATCATTTCTTGTAAGAAAATCTACCGCAGAAACAGCATCTTGTAAACGTCCTTTTGCATCATTTTTTAATTGTGGCAGTAAGTTTATTGCTTTTTGTTCATCCAGTGAAGACAATGCATCCAAAGCGGCACCTGCAACAGTATAAGAAGAGTCAGAAACGCTTTTTATAAAGAATTCTTCGTACGATTTGTTTTTCAATTCCCCTAAAAGATCAATCGCATAAGCACGATTCGGACGATTGTTATCTGTTTTTGCAATTGCTTCCACTTTTGCTATAAGCTCATTATCCAAAGGTTTGCCTGCAAGATTTTTCAGCGCATCTTTTCTAACGCCTTCAAAAGAATCATTCAATGCAGCGAGTAAAACTTTTTTTGCTTCCGGTTCATTATAATTATCACCCGCAAATTCAATCGCTTCTTTTTTATCTACATAATTTCCCGCATGATAAAACTGGAAAGCAAATTCTGCCATCGTTTTATGATCATTCTTTTCCGCAATAATAATTTTATCAGCATCTGCGTTTATAAGATCTGGTTTTGTATCTGCCGCAAATGAAAATGTGTCCTCCGTGTTATTCAGCCAAACATGATAACGCTTCTTTGCATTTCCCTGGAAAACATCAATGGCAATCGGCAGTTGAAAAACCTTATTGCTTTCCTGTGTTTGTTTAATAAAAACCTTCGCGATTTTATTAGTTGCGTCATAATTATAACTGATGTCTAAAGTAGGATTACCACTTCCAAAATACCATTGATTAAAGAACCAGTTAAGATCTTGCCCGCTCACCTGTTCCAATGCAAGACGTAGTTGGTGTGCTTCAGCATTACCATATTTATAAGTATTGAGATATAAATTCAATCCTTTAAAGAAAGCACTGTCACCGATATAATTACGCAGCATATTTAAAATGCACCCACCTTTCTGATAGCTTACAAGGTCAAATACATCTTCTTTATCGCGATAATAAAAACGTACCAGATCTTTGTCTTCGCTGCCTGAATTCAAATAGGCCTGCATGTTATCGTAATTGCTTTTGTCTGCATTCTCTTTTCCATATTTATATTCACGCCACAAATATTCACCATAGTCGGCAAAGCTTTCATTAACGGTTATATTGCTCCAGCTTTCAGCCGTAACAAGATCACCAAACCATTGATGAAACAATTCATGTGAAACATAATCTTCATACTTATTTCCATCTGTTAACTCTCTTGCATTTTGTTGTAAAGCATCGGTGTGCAAAGTGGCAGTGGTGTTTTCCATTGCGCCGCTTACATAATCCCGTGCAGTCATCTGATCGTATTTCTGCCAGGGATAATCATAGTTGAGAAGCGTTGAAAAAGCCTTCATCATTTCCGGTGTTAAACCAAAAATTTTTCTTGCTACAGATGCATATTCTTTCTCTACATAATAATTTACCTGTTTGCCTTTGTATGAATCTTTTATAACCGCATAATCACCTATGCCCATAAAAAACAAATAAGGTGAGTGTGGTTTATCCATTTTCCAGGTATCTGTTGTTGTGCCGTCGTTATTGTTTTTTTGAGAAGTTAATACGCCGTTTGAAAGCGTAACATATTTAGCCGGCACTGTCATTGAAATTTCATCCGTGCATTTCTGATTTGGATGATCAATTGTTGGGCACCAAACGCTTGTGCCTTCTGTTTCTCCCTGTGTCCATATCTGTGTTGGTTTATTTTTTTCTTCTCCTTTCGGATTGATAAAATACAAACCTTTCGCCTCTGTTATCGCAGCGCTGCCATGCGTTTTAAATTCATCTGGTTTAGAAACGTAATCAACATAAACAGTGTAATTTTCGTTCTGTTTATATTTTCTATCTAAACCGATGTGAAGCTTTAAACTGTTATAAGTATATTTTAGAGGAGTTTTTTTATTGTTCTGTACCAAAGCAACTTCGTTGATGTTCATTCCTTTTGCATCAAGTGTTAATGAATCTGTCGGATAGATGTGTGGATGCAGCGTTATCCATGCTTTACCATACATATATGCTTTGTCGTAATCAAACTTTACATCAAGTTTTGTATGGACAAGATCATTTATTTTTGGTTCGGTTGCCCGATAGATCTTTTTCCAGGAAGTATCTTTTTCAGAAATAACAGTGAACTGAGCAGAAGCTGCAATTGAACTGAGAAGCAGCAAACAGAATAAAATCCTTTTCATCTGTAAGAGTTTTTTTATTTTTTCTAAGGTCAGATGTAAACCTCGCATTTTCATTCTTTTCGTGCTTGAAGATTCATCATGCCTGGTTCCATCAAAAATATTCAGGCGCTAAAATTATCGAGAAGCGAATTAGTGAAATCCTAAAATTTATAAAAGGCAAAACAACAATAACAAAGTTCAATAAAAGGGAAAATGGAAAGGCGGGTTTACATCTTCAATTGAACTGTGATAAGAAATTTTTATATGAAAATGGCTCGATTCTCGCTATTGATTAACTGATTGTTTGCGCTTTTTTATTATAGTTTTGTTTAAATATTTCAATTGTGATGAAAACAAAGTATAAGTTTTTGATTTTCTTTTTTTTATTAATGGTAGTCTGTTCTCATCTCTTTGCGCAGGAGAAACATTTTATTTACATACAAGCGGATAATAAACAACCTTTTTATGTTATTTTGAATGGAAAGAATTATAGTTCATCTTCTATCGGCTATATTATTTTATCAAAACTTGATAATGGTAACTATACGATTACCGTTGGTTTTCCAAAAAACATTTATCCTGAACAGAAGTTTGATCTCAAGGTAGATAGCAGGGATTATGGTTATGCATTAAAGAATTTAGGTGATAAAGGTTGGGGATTATTCGATCTGAAAACATTGGATGTAGTAAAGGCGAATACAGATACAAGTGCAGAGAACGTTGCCACAACGCAACCGGCAAAACCTAATCCTTTTGGAGAAATGCTTTCTGATGTAGTGAATGATTCAACACTTACAAAAAATAATGCAGCTTCGGGAATTGATACAAATACATCCGCTACTAATGTTGAAGTTGATACGGTCAGCACGCAAACAGCTTCTGCAAGTACGAATGTTGAAGAAGAGAAGACACCAGATTCAACTACTGTTGCAACGACTACCGAATCGGAGGAGGATAGTAATACTGATTCAACTACTGTTGCTGCAACTGAAACTACAAAGCCGGAACAAAATGAAGATACCTCTGCATCTTTAAGTGATTTCGATACCAAGGGAATTATTAAAGCAGAAGAAAGTAATACAACAGACGGAACGAATTTGGTTTTTATAGATTTCAATAAATCTGTAAATGATACGATACGTGTTTTTATTCCTTCGAATGCATCCGATACCAATAGTGGAGAAACAACTGCTGCTGCGTCAACGGTAACAACTCCGGTTGAGACTTCTATTGATTCAAATGCAATAGCATCTTCTTCTAAAACAAATAATCCTGCTCCAGCAAGCAATAATATTGCAACATTGGATAATATAACTTCCTCATCAAACGGTAAGGAAGATAGTTCTTCAAAAGAAGCGGGTAAACAGGTTACCAATCCTTTTTTCAATGGAACTGAAAGTAATAATAAAGATAATAATGCAGTAACAGAACAAGCGCAAACAGATTCAACTTCGCCAATATCAACAGATAAATCTATGGTGAGATCTTCTTGTAATGATATGGTGAGTGATAAGGATATTACCAAATTGAAAAGAAAGCTCGTTACTGAAACAGAAACAGACGTGATGATACAAACGGTAAAAAAAGGATTGAAGGGAAAGTGCATTTCAACAGATAATGTGCGGGAACTTGGAAGATTATTTATTTCTGATGAAAGTCGTTATACTTTCTTTGATGCTATTTATCCTTCTGTATATGATTATGGCAGTTTTTCTTCTCTTGAAAACCAATTGTTTGATAATTATTACCGCAACCGTTTTAAAGCCATGCTTCGCTGATGCACCGCTATTTTATAGAAGTTGCATACAAAGGCACGAATTACAAAGGATTTCAAATTCAAAAGAATGCACATTCTGTGCAGGCTGAAGTGCAAAATGCTTTATCAGTTTTGTTCAGGCAAACCTTTGAACTAACAGGTTCTTCGAGAACGGATGCAGGTGTTCATGCATTGCAAAATTATTTTCATTTTGATAAAGATATTGAAGTAACAGGCAAGCATATTTATAATCTTAATTCTATCCTTCCGGCTGATGTTGCAGTAAAAAATATCTATCCTGTAAGCAATGAAGCGCATTGTCGTTTTGACGCCACATCAAGAGAATATGAATATCATATCTACACAAAAAAAGATCCTTTTCTTTATGACCGTGCTTATTATTATCCTTATAGCATAAATATTGATCTTTTGCAACAAGCTGCAGGAATTGTTATGCAGCATAAAGATTTCACTTCCTTCTCAAAACGCAATACACAGGTGAAAACATTTATCTGCAATATTTCCCGGTCTGAATGGTTTTACAGGGATAATGTTTTGATCTATTCCGTGCAATCGAACAGGTTTTTAAGAGGCATGGTAAGAGGGCTTGTTGCAACGATGTTGAAAGTGGGAAGAGAACAAATTTCTTTGGATGATCTTAAAACTATTCTGCGAGCAAAAGATTGTACAAAAGCAGATTTTTCAACACCACCACACGGGCTTTTTTTAATCGCTGTTAATTACCCCGAGGATTTTTTGACTAATGAAATAAATTGATTGGCTTTGGAATCATTGTTTTAACCGAAAAAAATTCGGTTCCAATTTTGATATTTTCAATTTTCACCTTTTTAAAATATAGTTTCCGTTTTTCCGTTTTATAGAATTGTACTATGGTTAAAAGTAATTTTATCTTTTTTGTTCTGCTGATCCTTATCACTTCGGTTGGTTGTAAAAAAGCAAAAACTCCTTCGGGACCATCAACTTATAGCTTGAGTTTTACAGTGAATGATGCTTACAATGGAACCGTAAATTATGGCAATGTAAATCTTCATCCCAAAATAAAATTTTCTTTTACGGATGCTGTTGATACTTCTGATGTAAATAATAATTTTTCATTTACGGATGCATCAGGAAATAAAATTCCGTTTGTTCACAGTATTCAAACAGATAAAAAGAATATTTCGTTACAGCCTGTGCAATCATTATCTCCATTAACAACGTATAAAATAGGGATTTCACCTTCTTTGTTATCAGTTAATGGCGGCAAGCTTTCAAATCCTGTTACCATTACAATTACAACGACTATTGATTCAACGGATAAATTTCCGCTTATAAGTGATGATGAATTGCTTGATCTGGTGCAGAAACAAACCTTTAAATATTTTTGGGATTTTGGCCACCCCGTTTCCGGCATGGCAAGAGAAAGAAATACATCCGGAGATATTGTTACAACCGGCGGAACAGGCTTTGGTATTATGAGTATCATCACTGCTGTTAACCGTAATTTTATTTCCCGAACAGATGGTTTATTACGTATTCAAAAGATTGTAAGTTTTTTGAAAAATAATTGTACCCGATATCATGGCGCTTTTGCACACTGGATAAACGGTGCCACCGGTGCAACCATTCCTT
>JAEZRL010000496.1 GCA_023440945.1 Bacteroidota bacterium | reverse complement strand
CTTAACTGCATAGGTATATCAATCAGCAATAATTCTGCATCAGTGTTTGCTTTGATATCCGCTATTTCTATGCCTGATAATCCTGCTGCATCTCTTTTTTGCAATATGTTACCGTTGACAGATATTTCACCGTCAATAACAAAAACATATAAACCGCTGCCTTCTTTTTTTGGTTTATAAGTGATCTCAAAATCTTTAGAGAGATTGCCCAATGAGAACCAGGCATCCTGGTTTATCCAAACGGCTGTTTCATCATCGGGTGCTACAACCGTTTGAAATTTGTTGATGCGATCCTCAGGTAAAAAAGCTTTTTGATCATATCTCGGTGAGATGTTCCGCTTTTTTGGAATTACCCAAATCTGTAAAAAATTCACCGCATCAGTTTGGCTATGATTTGCTTCACTATGTTTGATGCCGCTTCCTGCACTCATTATCTGTACGTCGTTTTGCCTGATAACGCCTTGTCCGCCACTGCTGTCTTTATGCTCTAATGAGCCATATAAAGGAATGGAAACTATTTCCATATTATCATGCGGATGCGTGGGAAAACCGCCGCCTCCGGCAACAATATCATCATTCAAAACGCGTAAAGCACCAAAGTGAATTTTTTCAGGATCATAATAATGACCAAAACTAAAACTGTGGTGACTGTCGAGCCAACCAAAATTAACATGGCCTCTCTGGTCTGCTTTATGTAATATCGTTTTCATAATTTTATTTTTAGGTGTATATACATGTATTATGTAAAAAAAATTTAGTCGTTTCGAAACTTATCCAAAAGTGCATTCAATTTAATTAGCTCCTCATTAGTCAGGTTATTGAACTGATGCGCTTTTGTCACTACCGGATTTACTGTCTCAAGCATATTAATTCCTGCCTGTGTTAATATGATAACCGTTTCTCTTTTATCGGCAGAAGATGTTACTCTTCTAACGAGCTTTTTTACTTCTAAACGGTCTATAATCCTTGGTACATTTGAACTTTTCTCTATCATTCTTCCTGCAATATCTCTTACACACATCTGATCCGGATACTTACCCTTCAGTATGCGCAAAACATTAAATTGCTCCGGTGTTAATCCGTATGCCTTTAAAGAATCACTTATTTGCTTTTTTGCTATATAGGCGGTGTACATTAAGTTTATCACTGCTTTCTGTCCCTCACTTTTAAAACCTTGTGTTTGTATCGCTTGTTCTATTTTCACAATGCGAATATATGTATATACATTTAATTTTCCAAATTAAATTTTCCAAGACGGCATTCAGTATAAAAAAGATATAAATCAAGATAAAACAGGACGCTTCTTTTTCTCGAATTGCATGTTATAAAGTTTAGCATACAAACCACCGTGTGCAAGTAATTCTTCGTGTGTGCCACTTTCTTTTATTTCGCCTTTATCAAGCACAATAATTTTATTTGCTTTTCGAATGGTTGATAAACGGTGTGCAATTACGATGGAAGTTCTTCCTGCAATAAGCGTATCAATTGCATGTTGAATAAGCAATTCACTTTCCGTATCAATAGAGGAAGTCGCCTCATCAAGAATCAAAACAGAAGGATTATATAATAATGCACGAATAAAGGAAATTAATTGTCGTTGTCCCAAACTTAAAGTGCTGCCACGCTCCATCACATTATAATCATAACCATTTGGAAGCTGCATGATAAAATCGTGAACACCTATCAGTTTTGCCGCTTCTTCTACCTGCTCTCTTGATATATCAGGATTGCGTAAAGTGATGTTTTCAAGAATAGAACCGGAGAAAAGAAACACATCCTGCAGCACTACACCGATTTGGCTTCGAAGACTATCTAATTTATATTCTTCTATGTTTACACCATCGAGTTTGATGCTTCCTTTTTGGATGTGATATAAACGATTCAATAAACTAATAATTGAAGTTTTTCCGCTTCCTGTATGGCCAACCAAGGCAATTGTTTCACCCGCATTTATCTTAAAATCAATATCCTTTAAAACATAATGTTCATCGCTATAAGCAAACCAAACGTGGTCAAATTCAATTTCGCCTTTTACTTTTGCAGGTGCATAACTACCTTCCTTCTTAATGTAGTCATCATTATCCAAAACCTTAAATACCCTTTCCGCAGCAACCATTCCCATTTGTATCACGTTGAACTTATCAGCGATCACACGAAGCGGACGAAATATCTGGTTAAGATAAAGTATGAAAGAAATAAGCAAGCCTGCTTCCAGTCTTCTGTCTGCGATCCACCAAACCAAAATACCAATGCTTATGGCAAGCACCACTTCTACTACAGGAAAAAAAATAGAATAAGCAAAGATGGCTTTGATATTAGCATTGCGATGATCTTTATTAATTCTATTAAACTTATTGAACTCCCTATCTTCTGCAGCAAAAGCCTGCACTATCGCCATACCTGTAATATGTTCCTGAACAAAAGCATTTAACGCAGCTACGGCATTACGCACTTTTATAAAACTCTTATTTACGCTTTCTTTAAAATAATAGGTTGCAATTATAAGTATGGGGAAAGGAATTAAACTTAAAAGCGTTAATCGCCAGTCAATCCACAACATTGTTCCAAGCGTGATAACAATCGAAAGAAGATCAGCAATAATAGGAATTAATCCATCCGAAAAAATATCGTTGATACTTTCAATATCGTTGATGGTTCTTGTTGTTAGTGTACCAATTGGCGTTCTATCGAACTGGCGAAGATTTAAATGAACTACTTTTTTAAAAACCGTAATGCGTATATCTTTTACAACGCTTTGTCCTAACCAGGAAGTAATGAATGAAAAAATAAAACGAACTGCTGTTTCAATAAATAAAAAAATAATCTGGAAAATAGTTACGGAAATAATGAACTGCAGCGCATTAGTAAAATCGGTATTAAATAAAACCCAATGCAGCCATTCCGGAGGGTGAATAGGTTTATTGGTTGCTTTATCTACTGTTAATTGGATGAGATAAGGACGCACCGGCGAAAACACTGCCAGCAAAATAGCCATAACAATGCTGCTGTAAAATTGTAACCGGTAAGGTTTTACAAAATGAAAAACACGCCCCAGCAACGAAAAATCTAAAACTTTCTTTTTTGCTCCTTCACTCATAATAAGAAGGCAAAGGTAACCTGATTTGCGTTTCGGTTGATGGGGAGATCAATTGGTAGGGTAACGTGATTCGAAATAGGATCTGAGTGTTTACTTGCAGCAATAAGATGAGCAGAAACTTTTAATATAAAAATCACAAATTAATATCTACCTCGTTATCCCAGTTCGCTCTTATATTCAAGGAACGTTGTACGGAAATAACAATCTCCGGCTGACGTTTAAAATCAAAGAAATGACCGGGATCCCAGGTTCCGTTTTTATTATCATCGTATAAAATACGAATCTGGTATTCACCCGGCGTGTACATTTTATTGTTCCAATCTCTACTGCTTAAGGGAATTGAATCAACCACCTTATCATTTTGCACTAATTGAAGAACCGGATTTTTCGCAAGATCAATATTGTTGAAATGCAAATGTACACTTCCATAATCCGCCTCTCTTTTTGTTACAAAATTGATGGTATCGTTTTTTGAAAGATTTGCACCACTTGTATCTGTAACGGCATCTTTTTCTATCACAAGTTTATAAGGCGTATTCTCTGACCATTTTGTTGAAAGCGTTACTATCTTGAAGCTTGTATCAATAGTATATGTTACGTTAGGAGTGGCAACATAATTCGTATCGGTAAGATAAAATTTTGCAGTATCATAATTGCGCAATTTTTCGCTGAAAGTTAAACGCAAGGGTGTTAAAATGTCTTTACCGCTATTACCTACATCTGACGTTACGCGTAAAACCGGTTTTTCTTTTTGATTTTTGTTATTGGATGAAGACGAGGAAGAAGTTTTGGGTTTTTCTTTTGCTTCCTGGTAAGCATACAATGTTATCGGAGTCATTTCAGTTGAATCGCCTGCCGTTATCAAAGAATCGGCAAAAGCGAAGAGATCAGTACTATCAGCATAACGCTTTGTATAACTGTTAGGCACCGCATAAATAGCAAAGGTTTCTTTGGGCAAATATTTAAAAGTGAAATTACCTTTTGAATCAAGCTTTGTATAATAATCAGGTTTTTCATTCGAAACAGCAGAATCGGCAGTATTTTTATGCAGTACAACCAGTAAAGTCGTATCTACTTTTCCGGTTTCAGCCAACACAACATTTCCTTTTATCGTATTCTCATCAATTTGCGAACCCGTAGAAAAAATATAATCAAAATTTCTATCGCTATTGCCTTCATTCACATCTTTTAAAGCACTGCCAAAATATAAAGCATAAGTTGTATTAGGCTTGAGCGAATCTTGTAAACGAATGGTTACTGTTCGCAGCTTGCTTTCAATAACAGGCGGATTTGTAGGATTAGGTGAAACAATCAAATTCTCCTGCGGATTATCCACCGTAACATATTCATTAAATGTAAGTGTTATTTTATTTGTGTTGAAGTGCGTGCTCGAATCTCTTGGCGTTGCAGTTATTAATACCGGTGGCAAACTATCTCTTGGACCGCCACCAGGCGGGATAATATTTGCACAACCTGTATGCAAGAGAATAAGAAGCAAACCAAAACAGCCAATAATAAATATTGAATAAACGCCATTCTTCTTATTCATGATGCAAACATAAAAGGTTTACTGTTTTTACACTGCTAATAATGTTGTAAAAGAAAGTTGTTTACATTCTCGCATAACTTTCAATTTAAAAAATCAAATACAGAGCCGGGAAACACAACGTAAACCGAAAGACTTCGTCGTTAAGCTCTCTGCCTTGTGCCCCTGTGATTACTTGTTAATATTCATCCTTTATTTGAGAAATACGGTTCCAGTTTCTTTCGCAAAAGTTCCGGCATAACAGTTTTCTTTCTTGTGGAGGAATTTAAAAAATACAAAACTACTTTACCAGCCGTAAGCATTTTTCCATCTTCATTATACACTTCCTGGAAAAATTCTATGCGGTGATCTTCCGGTAATTCTCTAACCGTTGTTTTTATCGTTAGCAAGTCGTCATAGGTTGCAGGCCGTAAATATTTTATCGAAAATTCTACCACAGGCATAATAACACCCGATGCTTCCATGTCTTTGTACGTATAACCCACCTGCCTTATGCTTTCCACCCTGCCCACTTCAAAATACTGTGCGTAATTACCATAATAAACAACATTCATCTGGTCTGTTTCTGCATAACGTACTCTTACTTGTGTTTGCGATTCATACATAACTTTATTTTTTATTGAGCCGCCTTTCGAATAAGCATTTACTTTCGTTGTGTCACTCACTTGTACTGGAAGTAATTCTACTGAGCTTTTTTTCAAACCCAACAGCAGCGTGTAGTTTTGGTTATTGCGTCTCTATAATTTAATTCCTCTACTTCAATTCATATTTTTTAAAGAATTTATCTTTCGGTTTAATAATCCATAAAGTTGTGTCGGGCTTGTTATCTGCATCTTCATCCAGAATTCCCAATATTGCTACCTGGTTGCTGTCAATCCATTGAGCGCCTGCTATTGTTGCTCCCGGACCAAAAAATAATAATCTTGTACGCATTTTAGTTTTAGGATCAAGCAAAGCAATTTCCGAATCTGCTTCACCACTTTCCAAATGTTTTTTTCCGTGCCTGTCTTTTACACTCATCATGCTATAAGATCCAATGTCTAAAATATAACTGCTATCCTTCGACCATTTCAATAACGAATCATAATCATTATAGAATTCTGCATTCGCCTCGTAAGGCTTTTGCTGCAAACTGTCTTCATACCAAAAATCTTTCAGTTTAAATCTATTCCAGTTACTTCTTACACTTGTAGCCGTTTGATTGTTCAAATCTCCAGGGTTATTGAATATCATCGTGCTGTCTTCTGTCACAATGTTTGCTGCTGTTTGCGTAGAATCCATAGCAGGTGATTCTTCATTAGCTTCTTCACCTTTTTTGTTGTTGCAGGATGCAATACATATTAAAAATGCAGCGCAAAAAACAGAAGCTACAACAGGTGCTTTTCTTCTTAATAAAAAAGAATTTAAAAAATGAAAATGCATTTATAATGGTTTACTGCAAGATAACCAACGTTAGGCAGAGCATAAGAATGTAAATAGATTTTAACTTTCGACTACGGTTTTAGAAGACGTTTTTGTTCCTTTCTCAGATTAAATTTTTTTAATTTTTGTACCATTTAAAAACTATGTTTTTAGTATCACTATGTAAAGGATAATCTCGTTAACAAATATTTTTCGTGGTGAAGAATAAAAATCAATGTATTATAAAAGTCTTCTTTCTTCTCTTGTAAAAGTATTTTTTCATGTGTATTTTACCCAACCTTTAATAGTAATTAAAATGCAGTTTCAACAGGTTTCAGTGTATCACCGAATATTACTTCTGCACTTACTTTGAGTCGAAATTTTACTTCAATTCTTTAAAATGTTAATCGAAAAATCGCTGAATCCTTCACTGGAGCATGACCCCGAATTAAGATATAAATGGTCTCAGGAAAAAACTGAAGCATGGTTCGAAAAAAATGGTTGGATAGTTGGCTGCAACTATATTCCCGCAAACGCTATAAATCAGCTGGAAATGTGGCAGGAAGAAACCTTTGATCTTGTTACAATTGATAAAGAATTAGGCTGGGCTGCCAGTCTTGGTTTTAATTCAGTGCGTGTATTTCTTCATCACTTATTATGGGAGCAGGACCGTGTAGGTTTTCGTTACCGTATAGATAAGTTTTTGGATGTGGCTTATAAGCACGGTATAAAAACAATGCTTGTTTTATTTGATGCCGTTTGGGATCCTTATCCAATACTTGGTAAACAACCTGAGCCACGTTTAAATGTTCATAATTCAGGCTGGGTGCAATCTCCGGGTTATGATGTGTTGAATGATGCAACGAAATATGATGAC
>JAEZRL010000490.1 GCA_023440945.1 Bacteroidota bacterium | reverse complement strand
TCTTTAAAGCGACCAGTGCGCAAGGGATCATTGTAATGCTCCATACTACGTAACCCAATGTTGCAGGAAATCCGGCTTTTTCAGGTATTTCAATAAAAGCGCCCCATATCCCCCAAAAAACAGTTGTGATTATTGCATAAAAAAGCCAAAGCCTGGAGGTTTTGAACATGCGGTTGTTTTAGTGTTATGGCAATAAAAATGTGATGCTTTTTTTGATTGATAATAAAAAAAGCAGGATGAATATAAAACAAAATAACTATAAAAAACTTTTTCAATTTTTCTTTTGTTTTTATTTCTTTCGTTATCTTTAATTTCAAATTAACAAGATTGCGAGGCTGGCCAAACCGTAATGCTGCGGAAAAACTTAGACAAATCAAGACTATAAACTGACATCCATTCCCTGATTTACCAAAACTTATTAATAGGCATTTATGAAAAAACTGGTATTTCTTCCTTTGCTGCTGATAAGCTTTTTTACTTTGGCACAATCACGAACGCTTACTGGTAAAGTCGTTTCAGCAAAAGATCAAAGCAGTGTAAGCAAAGCAGTCATTCAAATAAAAAATGGAAGATCATTTATCGCGGATGATAGCGGAAGTTTCAGGATCGAAATCCCACCCGGCGTACAAACCCTGAAAATAAGTTCTATTGGCTTTGCCGATAAAGAAGTAATAGTTAACGCAAATGAAAATGATCTAACGATTCCGTTAACGGAAGTAGATAAAGACCTAAATGAAGTTGTGGTGGTCGGTTACAGTAATAAGAAACGCGGAGAAATTACCAGTTCTGTTACGGTTGTTGATGCAAATAAACTAAAAGATGTTACCACTAATGATGTGGGATCCATGCTGCAGGGAAAAGTTGCAGGGCTTCAAGTGGTAAATAGCTCGGGTGTACCTGGTGCGGGTGCTGAAATTCGCTTAAGAGGTGTTTCTTCAATCAATGCGTCTCAATCACCCCTATATGTTGTGGATGGAATTATTGGCGGCAACTTTGATCCCAACGATGTGGAAAGTATTACGGTTTTAAAAGACGCAGCGGCAACAGCGATGTACGGTTCCCAAGCCAATGCAGGTGTTATCGTGGTTACAACAAAAAAAGCAAAATCAGATAAAATATCTGTTGAAGTAAAAGCTTCTGCAGGTTTTCGCACGCCTGATTTTGGTAAGCTCGATATGATGACCGGAAGCGAATTGTACAATTATCAGAAAGAGTTTTATCGTGATTATATTCCAACAGATACAGGCAATTCTCATAAAATTGATCTCCTTAAATTTTATGCAGAAAGGCCTTTCAGTCTTGACAGTCAGAACCACAACTGGCTTACAACTATCTTCAAACCTGCGTTTATGCAGAACTATTATGTTGCGGTTTCTGGCAGAACAGGTAAGAATGATTATTACCTTTCT
Source organism: Bacteroidota bacterium (assembly GCA_023440945.1). Classification (GTDB taxonomy): domain Bacteria; phylum Bacteroidota; class Bacteroidia; order Chitinophagales; family Chitinophagaceae; genus JAEZRL01. The sequence continues at coordinate 10,807 of JAEZRL010000490.1, read as the reverse complement.
GCTTCTTATTATAATGAAGATGGAACATTTAAAAACACGAATTACCAGCGTCTGAATTTAAGAGCTTCATCAACCATTCATTTTAATTCGAAACTCGATCTTACAAATACTATCAATATCAGCGGTGTAACTGGAAGAAGTTATGATTACAATGATATTTATTATGCATTCCTGAATTTGCCATGGGATAATCCCTTCGATAGCTCAGGCAGTCCGATCTATGTTGATGGTAATTCAAGTTTTAAATGGTGGTCGAGAGATAAGATAAATCCTTTGCATACCATTGCTAATTCCAATCATCCTTATAAAGGTTATGATGCTAATTATGATTTGAATTTAAATTACCAAATTACTAATTGGCTTACATTTTCAAGCACCAACAGGATAGCTGCAAGCTACAGTAAAAGCAGTAGTTATTATTCATCTGTTGTGGCAGGACAATATCATGGAACGGGTTATTTGGATGAAAGCAATATTCTTTCTTATAGTGGTATTTCAAACAATTTATTAAAGTTTAATTTCAGAACAGGTGATCATCAAATAAGCGGTCTTGCAGGCATTGCTTTAGAAGGTGGAAAAACAGAAACGTTGGGTGGTTCCGGAAGAGGATTACCATTTGGATTGAGAGTATTGAATGTTGTTTCGAGTAATTTAAGTGTGAATGGTTATTATAATGAATCAGCTATTCTTTCTTATATCTCCCAGGTGAATTACAGTTATAAGAATAAATATTTCCTGACTGGCTCTTACAGAGTTGATGGATCAACCGCTTTTCAGAAAGACAAACGTTATGGTTCATTCCCTGCAATCTCTGCCGGATGGCTTATAAGCAATGAAGATTTCATGAAAGGAAATTCGTTCATTGATTACCTGAAACTTCGCGGCGGTTACGGTGTTACGGGAACGCAGGATATTGGCGCATCCCGTTATCTTGGATTGTATTCGCTCAGTACCCAGTACAATTCGTCTTCTGCAGCAACACCATCTCAATTGCCAAGTCCGGGTTTAACATGGGAGAGTAAGTATCAAACAAATATTGGTATTGATGCAGATTTTTTCAACCGCGTTTCTTTATCCGTTGATCTATATCACAACCTCACTAAAAATCTTTTATTACAAGTTTCGCAGCCCTTGTCTGTCGGTTTTGAAACAAGATGGGAAAACTCAGGGGAGATCGTAAACAAAGGTGTGGAGATCGCTCTATCATCCCAAAATATAAAAGGCAGGAATTTTAACTGGACGATGGATTTCAACATCAGCTTTAATACAAATAAACTGCAAAAACTACCAGCAACATTTGTAAAAACAGGCTCGTGGGCTATCTCTCAGATCTATCGCAATGGCGGTAACTTATATGAGTTTTACATGCCGGTATGGGCAGGCGTTGATGCACAAACAGGTGCTCCTTTGTGGGAAAAAGTTATAAAGGGCGAGAATGGTTCAACAACCGTCGAAACAACTTCCCGTTATGCAGAAGCTACTTTACAGGAGGTTGGTTCTGCGTTGCCAAAATACCAGGGCGGTTTCAACAACACTTTTACTTATAAAAATTTATCGCTTGGGATCAGCACTTATTTCTTGTATGGAAATAAAGTTTACAGCAATGATCTTCGTTTCACCATGAATGATGGCAACGAGCCTTATTATAATCAACTTGTGTTGCCATCTGGCTATAGCATCTGGACTAAACCCGGTGATATTGCAACCAATCCAAGTCCGCAGAATTCTGCAAATTCAACAGAAACTTCAACAAGATATTTAAAAGACGGAAGTTATTTCTCTATCCGCAACATTACCCTGAGTTATAACTTACCTCAATCCTTTGCTGCAAAATTGGGCATGCAGAATATTGCGATTTCTGTTGCTGCGGATAATGTTTACACTTTTACGAAGTTTCTTGGACAGGATCCTCAAACTACTATCCAGGCCGACATTTATACAACGCCTGGTGTGAGTGATTTTAAATATCCCAACAACCATCAGTATCTTTTAAACATTGATGTAAAATTTTAAAGAATCGTCATGAACAAACGTATAAAATTCATTTATAAAATTTCAACAGCTATGCAGCAAAGAGAAAAATGGAGAAATGCTTTTGTGTTGCTGCTGATGAGTGCATCTATATTATCAGGTTGTATAAAAGATGTTACGCCAAGCGACTCCATTACAACCGAAGTACTTACTTCCACAACGGAAGGTTTAACGAATGCTGTAAACGGGGCTTATGCATTGTTCAAAGATCATGTTATGTTTAATGGCACTGCAGATGATAACAACATGTATTTGCGACAGTTTTTCCAGTTGTCTGATTTTGCAAGTGATGATATTGTTTGCAGCCAGGTTACCGAAGATCCGCTGTTTTACAGCTTCAGTCTTGATCATTCACCCACACAAACAAATACAAGATATTTCTGGTATATCTCTTATAAAATAATCAACGATGCAAACACAGTTATAGAAGCGGCAGAAGCAAATCCATCCGATGATCCTGCTCGTCAGCAATTATTGGGTGAGTGTTATTTTTTACGTGCTTTTTGTCATTTTAATCTTACACGTTTTTTTGCAAGACCTTATACGCAGTATAAATCTGCTCCTGGAATTATCCTTAGAACATCAACTTCTGATCCTGCACAAAAAGCAAGATCAACCGTTGAAGAAGTATATGCGCAGGTTATAGCAGATGCAACAAAAGGCGCCGATTTGATGAACCAGTCACGTGGTATTCAATATGCAAGTAAAGAAGCTGCATGGGCTTTGCTTTCAAGAGTTTATCTCTACATGGATGACAACAAAAATGCTGTAGATTATGCAACAAAAGTTATCAACTCCGGCAAATTTTCTCTTGCTTCCGCTGATGCCTTTCCTTCCATGTTTGCTAACGCGGCAAGCAGCAGCGAAACCATTTTCTGTATTGCTTTTACAGACAAAGATGATTATGGTAAATTCGGTTCTATTGCATCTATGATTTATTCTGATGGTAACAGCGGCTGGGGAGAAGAATTTGCTTCATCTTCTATCCGTGATCTTATGAGCAAACATCCAGAAGATGTCCGTTGGAGTTACATTGTTCCTTTGAAAGACGATGATGGTAATATGATAAAAAAGAATGGAATAGAAACCTATTATATCACTAAATTTTCTTTCCAGGATGGAAGCCCCACGCTCAGTTCTCCTATCATGTTCCGTTTAGCAGAAATGTATCTGAACAGGGCGGAGGCAAATGCAAAACTGGGCAATGTAAAAGAAGCACTGGATGATATAGATGAGATAAGAAAGAATCGCGGCCTCGAAGCAAGTTTATACAATGGCAAAGTTCCAACCGGGTCAACGGCTTTGCAGGTTGTATTGAATGAAAGAAGAATTGAACTAGCCTTCGAAGGTCATAGAACTTTTGATGTATACAGGAATAAAATGCCGATGGTGAGAGATTATTGGGGTTATCATTTGCCAGGTTTAAAAGAAACGGATATTGATCTATCTAAAAAGCCATCGGGTTATAATAACATAATTGTTCAGCCAACAGATAACAGGATCATTTATTATATACCAATCGACGAAGTGCAAAGCAATCCTTTATGTACACAAAATCCATAAAGTTTTCCATTTGAAACAAAAAATAATTCGTCAATTGAAGAGAATAAAAAATTTGTTATGAAAAAATTACCTTTTATAATTATAGCTGCATTTGGTTGTTTCTGTTTTATTTCCTGTAAAAAAGATTCAGCAAAACCGGCACCTTTTGTTTTCTATGAAATAAGTGTAGAAGGCAATACTGTTACTTTTCAAAATGAATCAAGAAATGCAGTAAGTTATGAATGGGACTTTGGTGACGGCAGCACTTCAACCGAAGAAAATCCGGTACATACTTATCCCGGAAAAGGCAAGTACGTTCCTACGCTTTATGCAACTTCTTCTGATGGCGTAAAAGCTGAAGCATCAACCGTTTTGCACATCGCTAAAACATCTTCGGTAAAGCTTGATGATAATTCTTTATCAGACTGGGATACCATTACGCATAATGTTGTTTTAGCCGGTGCAGCTTCGGGTAATTTTATACAGGCAAAATATGATTACGACGCCAATTACGTCTATTTGTATTTTGAACAAAAAACAACAAAAGCAGCGGGTAATATTTACGATGTATATATTGATGCGGATAATAATATTGGCACAGGTTATCAAACGGGTGAAATTAAAAATGGCGGTTATGAAGTTTTATTGGAAGGAACTGTTTTAGATGGCTGGCTTGATCCGTATTATTTTTCCGGTGAGGACCAGGCAGCATTCAGTTATGACCCGCAAAATATCAGCGAGTTTTTTAAAGTAGGAACAGTTGTTCAAACCGGAAATGTTCAAAAGTTTGAATGGGCTATCAGTCGCAGTAAAATAAAAGGTTTAACAGGTAAAGGTCTACGTTTGGGTGTGCAAGTTGCGGCTAATGATTGGAGCGCAATGGTTGGTTATTCGCCTGATCAAAATGCAGAATCATTCTATCTCGATATGAGTGAGTGACGGTTTTAATACTTCAATGAAAATCAGAAAAGGCTGTGATTGATAAATTCATCACAGCTTTCTTATTTTAGTTTTTATTCAAAAAAACTATTCTCCTTTACATCTCGCAATACCGGCTTTTGCTTTTTGATCCATCGAATCTTTATAATCGTGATCATCCATTGCAAGACATTTGTTGAAAAAAGAAATTGCAATGCTTTTTTTGCCTTGCTTTTCGTAAATATAACCGATTTGCAGTGCGGCCCTTGATGCGTAATATTCTGTTCTGTTTACTCCAAGTTCCATCGCAGTTAAGTAATAAGGAATTGCATCGTTGTCTCTTCCAAGATCATCATATATTCTGGCGATTCGATAATTAAATTCAAGTCTATCAAGATCGCCGGAAAAATCATCATTGGTTCTCCCGTACAATAAAGACAAAGCCTCTTTGTTGTAACCACCATCGTTCAGCAATCTTGCTTTCAACAGAAGAACACCCGGCCATCTTCCCGTTTTAGCTTCACGGTTTGCCTGTTTATCTGCATCAGTGTCTGTGTTTCCTCTCTTTAAAAGCTGTTGTCTTGTTTGCTGCGCAGCTTCCATGTTACCCTGTAAATAATAACACCAGCTAAGTTTTTCATATGCATCTTTTACATAAAATTTTCCTTTAAATCTTTGCAGAAATCTTTCAAAATATTTTGTTGCTTCAGGTAATTCAAGATGATGCAACTTTACATAGGCCATTTCAAAATCCCACACAGGCGTGCTTAAATATTCAGGAGAAGGATTTTTATTGAGGATAACATTTCTTGCATAATCGGTCTGTTTGTTATTTAAGGCAAGGTTAGCAGCGAGATAAGCAAACAAATGATTATTTACAACATCTAAATTTTTTCGTTTGATAAATTGAAAAACTTCTTCAGGTTTATTTTGAATATAAAACACAAGATAACAATAATAAAAAGTGGCTTCGTTGAAAAAGAACTTTGCAGTAGGATCATTACTGTTAACAAAGTTTTCCATTAAACGCATTCCATCTTTTACTGAACCTCTCATTCCAAGCAAACTCGCCATCCATTTATAACCATCTGGAATAACGCCCACAACAACTTCCATTGGTCCATAAATCATATCATTCGGTAGAAAATTTGGAAACTTTTTCCTATTATCTTTTATAAGACTGAAAGCTCTTCTGAAATTCCATCCTGCGCTCCATCTCTCACCAAATTTTATTGCAACAGTTGCTTTTTGTAAATACGCTACAGATAAACAATATTTATAATAGGGAGAATTTTCAGGACCATCACTTAAACGGTTAATGCGGTTTTCAAAACTTTGTTTTCGCTTTTTATATTCAGCAGGATCTTCATTAAAAAACAAAACAAAAAAATCAATATAACCCTCCAAAAGATCGGGGATAAGGTTATCAGGGTTTTGTTGTCTTGCAACATTAATAAGTCTTTGCCCGTTATCCAATTTAAGACTTGTTATTTCTTTATAAGCCTGCTGGCATGTTGCATTGAAATCATACACTTTTTGTGCATCAGTAGCGAACGATAATAACAAACATAATAAAAAGGAAATAATGCTTACCAGTTGCTTCATAAGCTCGAAAATAAAAAAGGGTACTGATGAAAGCACCCTTTTGATATTAGTTTATAAAACTTTTAAAACTATTGTACTTCAACGGCGTTATTAAGTTCATCATCTACAAGAATGCGTCCACAGTTTTCGCAAACCATAACCTTCTTGCGTTGTCTTATCTCGCTTTGTTTTTGTGGAGGAATAGAATTATAACAACCGCCACATGCATCTCTTTCTACCGGAACCACTGCAAGGCCATTGCGATAATTTTTGCGAATGCGGTCATACGCATGTAACAATCTTTCATCCATACCTTTACGGGCTTCTTCCTCTATGCTTTCATACTGTTTTTCTTCTTTTTCAGTATCTGCAATAATTTTTTCAAGCTCCCCTTTCTTGCCATTCAAAATGCCTTCTTTAGTAGCAATTTGTTTTTTTGCATGATCCAAAGCCTTTACTTTTTCAGCCAGCTCTTCATTTGCATCCCGAATGTGTTTTTCAGCAAGTTTACCTTCCAGTTGCTGCATCTCAATTTCTTTATTGATTGCTTCAAACTCACGGTTGTTCTTTACTGATTCACTTTGCTTTTCATATTTTTTTACAAGTGCATCCGCTTCTTTAATTGCATTTTTCTTTTGCTCAATGAATTCTGTTATTCCATTAATTTCTTCTTCGATGCGGTTTTTGCGGCTTGTTAAACCATGAATTTCATCTTCAAGATCGCTCACTTCCATCGGAAGTTCACCTTTTAATATTTGAATCTGGTCAAGCTTTGAATCAATTTTCTGGAGTTTTACCAGTGAGGAAAGTTTTTCTTCAACAGAGTAATCTTTTACTGTTGCCATATATCAATTTAGAATTTTATTTTTTGTTTATCGGCTGCACTACTGCTATCATCTTCGTTGTGTCACTCACTTGTACGTTCAGCTATGCTTCATCAATTTCCAATCACGCTTCAAAAATCATCTACATAAAATAATGCAGCGGGTTGGTTTTCACCTTCGATTTAAGGACGGCAAAGGTAGGGAATTTTGATTGCAAAATATCAATCAGCAGGTCAGTAGTAAACTGTTCACTTTCCCAATGACCAATATCAGCAATAACCATTTTTCCATTCGCATCAAAGAATTCGTGGTATTTTACATCCGCAGTTATATAAAAATCAGCACCTGCAGCCATTGCTTTACCAATTAAAAAACTTCCTGCACCTCCACAAAGCGCTACTTTTTTAACTTTTTTATTAAGTAACGGCGTATGCCTTATCACCTGTAAATTGAAAATATCTTTTATTTGTTGAAGAAAAGCTTTTTCATCAAAAGCGGATTCCAGTTCACCAATCACTCCGCTGCCAACTTGTTGAAATTCGTTAGCCAGCGTAATTATATCATAAGCTACTTCTTCATACGGATGTGCTCCCAGCAAAGCTTTAACAATCTGCGATTGAATATGCGCCGGAAAAATGATTTCCATTTTTATCTCTTTAGCGGTGGTACGTTTGCCAACTTCACCGATATACGGATCAGCACCCGTTTGTGCTTTGAAAGTTCCCGTACCTTCTACGTTAAAACTGCATTCACCATAATTACCAATATCGCCACCACCGGCTTTGAATATGGCAGAGCGAACATTTTCTGAAGCTTCTTCCGGAACATACGTATATAATTTTTTCAACAAACCATATTTAGGATCAAGCACTTTGCAATTTTTCAGGTTTAATTTCTCTGCCATTCGTTTACTTACACCATTGTGAACATTATCAAGATTTGTATGAATAGCATAAATCGCAACATCGTTTTTTATAGCTGTGATGACGGTTTGTTCTACATAATTTCTGCCGGTAATTTTTTTCAACCCCCCAAAAACGATCGGATGATGGGCTACAACAAGATTGCATCCGTTTTTTTTTGCTTCTAAAATCACCGCTTCTGTTGCATCCAATGTGCAAACAATGCCGGTGCAATCCCAACTCGCATGGCCGGTTATCAAACCTGCATTATCATAATTTTCCTGGTAGGGCAGGGGCGCAAACGATTCGAGTGCTTTTATAATTTCATTAATCTTCATAGTTTCAAAATTAGCTGAGTTCCTGTAAAAGGGTTATTTTCATAGCTGTTATTGTTTACAAGTATGATATGCTGAACTATAGAGAATTTAGAAAAAACCTTCCAAAATATTTAAATAAAGTGAACAAGAATGAAAAAGTAGTAATAGTGAGGAGAAGCACAGTACAGAATGTGGTGATTATTTCTATGAGGGAATACAATGCAATCAACGAAACTTAGCATTTAATGAAATCAGGTGAAAATTTTCTACGATTACAGGAAGCGATCGATTAAATGGAGAAAGGATGTTACCTGAAAAAGACCTTACCTGAAAGTTAATATTGTTCAACACTCTCCTCTCAAATATTTCTTATCTATAAAATAATTTGATGCGTTCGTATTACTTACATTTACGCATCTATGCGATCAAACCAAAAACTTTCTTTGTTCGATCTCACCATGATAGTGGTTGGATTAGTAGTTGGGATGGGAATCTTTCGAACGGCAGCTACTTCAGCTAAATTTGCACTAAACCCAACCATTTATTTTTCAGCCTGGATAGCAGGTGGATTAATAGCTTTATGCGGCGCTTTAACCTATGCCGAAATAGGAAGCCGTTACCCGGTTACAGGTGGCTATTATCGTATTTTTTCGTATGCTTATCATCCTTCAATAGCCTTTTCTATCAATTGTATTATCCTTATTTCAAATGCAGCCTCATTGAGCGCAGTGGCGTTGATTGGTTCTGGTTACATAAGCCAGGTTTTTTTTAGTGAGCCTGCAACAGATATTACCAAAGCGCTCATTGCAACTTCCGCCATTGTTATTTTTTACGGCGTCAATCTGATGGGTTTAAGAATGAGTGCAAAAACACAAAATGTTTTGATGATCATCAAAATTGCGATGGTCGTTCTGCTGATCGCGGGTTTGCTAATGCCTTCCGCTTTTGCGCCTGGAACAACGCTTGCAAACAACAATGCCGAGCCTTCTTTTTCCAACTGGGTTCAATCGTTTGGATTAAGTCTCATCGCCGTTTCATTTACGTATGGCGGTTATCAGCAAACCATCAATTTTGGAAGCGAAGTAAATAAACCTTCAAAAAATATTCCCCGCGGTATTTTCATGGGCATTACCATAATTATTGGTTTATATCTTTTGGTAAATTTTTCTTATTATAAAATAATTGGTTTCTCACAGTTACAGAATGAAAGAGAAATCGCATCTATTGTAGCAGGCAAAATGTTTGGTCCTGCTGGTGCCACCACTTTTTCTGCTTTACTTTTTTTGTCTGTTTTAGCTTATGTAAATGTGTTGTTATTAAGTAATCCAAGAGTGATGTTTGCTATGAGTGAAGATGGTGTGCTGCCCGCTTTGTTTCAAAAAAAATCAGTAAAGCGTGATGTAATGACTGCTTCTTTAACCACCTTTGCTGCTATTTGTATTGTAATACTTTTTTTTGCGCAAACATTTGAAGCGATCCTCAACTTTACCATCTTTCTTGATTGTTTTGGCATGGCAGCATCGGCAGCAAGCATCTTCTGGTTAAGAAAAAGAACAAAACATTTAAATGGAACCGGAATTTATTCCATGAAATTATATCCGCTGCAACCAATCATTTTTATTGCGGCTTATGTGTTTGTAGCGATAAGTATTGCAATGCAAACACCTATGACAGCTTTGACGGGCATTATTGTTTTAGCTGCATTTATGGTTCTTTATTTTTTAACAAGAAAACGGACACAGCATTAAAGATATAATCATGTAATTTTAGGTATGAACATCGAAACTGAATTGAATCATTATATATCTCTTCTCACACCAAATGAGAAGCATTTACTTTTGCAACTGATTAAAAAAATAAGATCTGAAGAAAAGAATCTTTCTTTTGCAGAAGCTGTCATCAGGTACATTGATGAATTGGAGGCCGCAGTGAAACAAATAAAAGAAGGAAATTATATTTCACATGAGGATGTTTTGAAAGAATCATCAGAATGGTAAAAAAAGAAAAGAGAATAGTTTGGTTACCTGAGGCAAAACAAAAATTAAGAGAAATTATTTCTTACATTAAAAATGATTCTCCTCAGAATGCGCAAAAAGTGAAGAATGATATCTTAGAAGAAATATCCAATATTCCTTATCACCCCGAGAAGTTTCCTCCTGATAAATATAAATTGCACAATCAAAATAATGCTTATCGGGCATTTGAATTACATCGCATTCGTGTTTCTTATTTCTTAGAAGATGATGAAGTTATGATCATTCGGATAAGACATACAAAACAAGAACCTTTACTTTATTAATAACAAACCATGGATCTTTCTTATATAATAAATGAATTAGGAGAAGACAGGGGAAATTATTTCAAGGCTGTAGCGCCGCCGATTGTTCAAACAAGCAATTTCGCTTTTAAAAATGTGGATGAATTAAGAAAAGCTTTTGAAGATGAATATTCAACTTTTCTTTATAGCAGAGGCTTAAATCCAACAGTGGAAATATTGCGTAAAAAATTAGCTGCTCTGGATGAGGCAGAAGATTGTCTTGTATTCAACAGTGGAGCTGCTGCTATTTTTGCGGCAGTGCTCGCCAATGTGAAAAGTGGCGATCACATTGTAAGTGTAAAAAACCCATACACCTGGGCAAAGAAAATGTTCAATGTTATACTGCCTCGGTTTAATGTAACAGTTACTTAT
>JAEZRL010000486.1 GCA_023440945.1 Bacteroidota bacterium | reverse complement strand
ATATAGTTATACGCTAACCGTTGATGGAAAGAAAATTGAAACCTGGCAAATGGCGGTTCTCAGGTAATTGGCCATCGAGCAGGCTCTTCATTAAAGATTGGTGCAAAGCCAGGAAACCGTTGCGTTGATTATTCTAATTTCATGTAAAGGCACACGGTCAAAGTGTTGTATTCGCGGTAATAAAAGATAGTGTTCTTTGCCGGCGATATAGCTAGTTCTTTGTATCGCTACTATAATTGCAAGTGGCTCTCATGCCATCGGTGCAGATTTTGCTGCGACAGAAAAAAACTATGCCTCGGGTGGTTTGATATGATCCTCAGCTTTCAGCTTATCCTGTACCTCTTTACTTTTTTTCCGGAACACCGGAAACTTCATCGGACTTTTTGAAGGTTTTTCATCGCCCAATAAAACTCCCCATTGCCTGAAATTTTCTGTTCTGTCAAATATTATTTTAAGCACAGCAATAAGTGGCAATGATAAAAACATTCCGGCGACACCGGCAATGCTTCCACCTATAAACACACCTACAATGGTTGCCAGCGCATTGATTTTTACTTTAGAGCCTACAATTCGCGGCATCAAAATATTGTTATCCAGAAATTGAACTACGGCAATAGTTATCAGTACCTCCAGGATCGGCCACAATTCTTGTGAAGATGTAAGCGTTAGCAATACGCCGATTATGTTACCTATTAATGCACCTATGTAAGGAATTAGATTTAGAAAGGCAAAAAGGATACCGATGAGCAGTGCATGTTTAATACCCAACACCATTAGTGCGCCCCCAAGCAAAACAGTGATATAAGTAATTTGTATTAATAAGCCGCCAATATAACTTTTAACGATTGTTTCAGTTTCCCGCATTACTTCTTCCACTTTGCCCTGGCTTTGGGGAGGGAACCATAAAAAAACAAAGCGCAGTAAAAGGTTTTTGTAAAAAAGTATAAGGAAAATATAGATGGGCAATAATCCAAAAAAAACGAAGATAGAACTGAGAGAAGCTGCTGCACCGGTTAAGATACCACCGGCCGAGTTAATTAACTTGCTGCTTTGTTCATTTATAAGGGTCATTTGTTTTTCTGTAGAAAAGCCTGTTTTTGCATCTACCCATTCCCTTAGTGCATTTAAGTGGAGCATCACATTATCCTTTATCTGGGGAAAGTCGGCAATAAGCTTAGCTATTTGAATGGAAAAGAACCACATAATGCCGGCGGTCAATACAATCAGAAGTAGCAACGCCAAAGCGATAGCAAGCACTTCGGGAAGATGTTTCCGTTGTAAAAAACGCGTAAAAGGTAACAACACAAGACTTATAAAAAAGGCAAGCAATAAAGGCATGATTATAGCCTGACCCGCTATAATAATTATCACGACTAAAACAAGACCAAGTAATTCAATTGATCTCCTTACTGTAATAGGCATATCTTTCATGTATGGTGTTTAATTTGAATTTTCTGCGTTTACATTTATTCTACAAAGCTGCGATTTTTGTGGAAGGTGAATGAGTAAAGCAAACGATATTCCATATTATAGTTAATTGTTCAGAATAAAAACCGGACTTAGTGCGGAAGCCAATTTACAGTTGAAAAGTAGCTAATGTTACCGCTTTAAAATTAGTAAAAATTAAAACTGCTATGTTTTGATGATAGCAGTTCCCTAAAAGAAAAAACCTCGTTCTTTTTATGAGCGAGGCTTTTGTTAACAGGTAAGTAAGTATTAAACCAATATCGAAATTTATTGCCCTCCATTGTTCATGCGTCCACGCATCCTGTTCATCATTTGTTCATCATGTTGATGAATCATCTGCACCTGTTCGTCGGTTAAACCTGCTGTTTTATATCTTGCTTCCATTTGCTTTCTCACATCCTGCATCTTGCTTTGTTTATCGTCCATGCTTGTTGATTGATCCTGGAATATCTCCCTCATCTGCGGACGAAACTCTGACCGTATTGCCATTACTGAATCAGCCATCGCATCCTGTAAATTCACGGAGTCTTTTAAATACTGGCGATAAGCCTGCTGCATTTGTTCCCGGTTATTATTTTGAGCGGATGCAGTATTTAATGCATAAAGTGATAAAGCAATCACTACACATAAAATGATTTTTTTCATAACCAAAAGTTTTTGTTTGATAAAGGATAAGTAAACAAATTATATGCTGATTGTGTATAAGAATTGAAACTTTCGACGGAATAGGTTAATGTTTACGTGGTTACAGCAAAAAGCTTTGATTACCGGAGCTGGATTTTTACCCGTAACTTGAGTTAGTCGAATATCCTATTATCGAGGGGTTGAAAACATTTTTGGATGTTGGGAATTACATTACTTTAGTTTTAAAAACAAAGATGATGCAAAGTGATGCAGACTTAATAAAAAATCTTACAGAACAAAATGAGGAACTGGAAAACTATTTTAGAAACACGATAATTCCGCAACTGTTTGTAGATGCCAATTTCATCTTACAAAAGTTTACGCCGCCTGCAATGAAACAGTTCACCCTGTCCCCCACCGATATAGGTAAATCTATATTGAATATGCAGGAGAATTTTCGTTTTTCAACCATCGAAGAAAATATTCAAGAAGTAATAGACAGCAAAGAGCCTCTTGAAAAAGAAGTTCAAACTACTGACGGACGTTGGTATCAAATGAACATACTTCCCTATGTTAAACGAAGAGACAATAAAACAAACGGGGTGATCATAACATTTGTTGACATCACTTATCGAATAAAAGACCTGAAAGAACAGGAAAAATTGATCGCTGATTATAAAATATTATTGGATACGCTTTCCCACGATATAAAAAACCCTTTGAGCAGTATAATACTTGCGGTTGAGGAGCTTAAAAGCGTTGAAATTGAAAACAAGAAGGATTTTGAATTATTGCTGGCTGTTGTAGAAAGGGGTTTAACCAAAATGAAAAGACTGATAAACGAATTGAACGAGAACAGGGAAAATGAATATAAATACCAGTCGCATTTTGAACTTTTAGATTTTGAAAATATCCTGGAAGATGTTTGCCTTGCTTTGAGTGACGATATAAATTCTTGCGGAGCGATCGTAAGAAGTGAAATCAATGTTTCCCAGGTAAATTTTTCAAGAAGAAAGCTAAGAAGCATTGTTTATAATCTTTTAAACAATGCGATAAAATACAGATCCTTTGAGAGAACTCCCGAGATATTTATAAAAACGTGGCGTGAGAATAACTATGTAATTATTTCTGTAAAAGACAACGGAATTGGTATTGATGAAACCGAACAGGATGAGGTGTTTTTAAAGTATTACCGGAAGGATAATCATGTTGAAGGCAGCGGGGTTGGATTATATTTAGTGAAAGAAATGGTAACCTATTCCGGTGGCAAGGTTTTATTAGAAAGCGAATTAAATAAAGGCACTGAAATAAAAGTATTTTTAAAAGGTTAGAGTGTCTTGCCTCTGTTTATAAACACATGGTTCATCCTTATTTTAATTTTTCCAATAACGCTATAAATCGAGGTTCTTTTCTTAAAGAATCATAGTCAGGATCATTTTCAATCCAGTCCTTTTTACCAAACCCTTTTCCAAAAACAGTTTCAAGAAGCTCCAACGCCTTTTCTTTATTACCATCCTTTGCAAAGAAACAAGCTGCATTTATTAAAGTTCCCGTGTCTTCCGGGTACAACTCCAATGCTTTGTTAGGACGAATTGCTTCTTTTTCCTCGTTCGTCAATCGCATTGCAAAGCAGTTACTACGTTTTCAGAAATATCTTACCGGACAGTGAATACATCCTCAAGCATACCGTCATACTGGTTTAACCAGAGGCAAGCATCATAGTAGCAGTAGCAATGCAGTAGGCTCAATAAAAAATCAAACTTTAATGCTTAACCACTTTGTAATGTTTGTGCTCATTATTTATTAAAACATCCAAAATATATACACCTGGTGACAGCGATGCCGAACCGTTTAGATTGATGATTTGATTGCCTGCATCAACCAATGCTTCCTGTTGTATGCCCACAAATTTGCCTTGCATATCAAACATGCGTACTGCAATTTTTTGCGGTGCCGAGCTGCTTACATGCAATTTCAAACTGTTGTGAACGGGATTTTCGAAAGTGATAGTAAATCCTTCGCCAATGTTTATAACTACATAAGAAGAGTAAGTGAAAGAACCATCTTTATTGATTTGTTTAAGCCTGTAGGTAACCTTGCCTGAAGTTCCTCCTGTTACATTTTTATCGGTTACGGCATAGGTGTAACTCGTTGCATTAACAGCATTTACAGAAGCTACCTTTTTGAAAGTAAGATTATCATCTGCTCGTTCAACTTCATAATTAAGCATGTCGTATTCGTTTGCCACTGTCCAGTTCACAACAACATCTTTACCTTTTCTTTCAGCATTAAACTGAAGTAATTTTAAAGGAAGTAAGCCACAACTAATATCGGTACTCACAAACGGAAAAATGAACAGATCCATTTCGCCTACGCCTGGCCAGCCGGAAGATATTTTTTGCCAGCTTCCGGTGCCTGTTTGTTCTATTGCATTATCGGCAGATTCTCCCGATTTATTGCTATAAACAGCCAAAGTATCATTACCTGTAGCAGGAGCCGGATTAGTCCATACAAGTGATGAAAAATCAACTGTTATAAAAAATTTTTTTGATGCTGATAAGCGTATTGCAGGATCGAACTGAACTTGTGTATAAGCCTTATTTTGTACATCCGTTTTAATATCCTGCAAAGTAATATCTGTTGTGCCGAGCAGATCGCCGGGAGTACCGGTAGCAGAATTATAATCATATACATTAACAGGGATACGTTTGTTAGAAAGATCCGATCCGCCTGCAGCGCCGAAATAAATCCAGGTTTTAATGAGATAGCTGGCCTGGGAGGAAGAGGCATCAAAAAAAGAACCTTTTTGAATATCGTTAAACTTGTTTTTACCGGTTACATAACCATCACCTCCATTGAAACCCCATGTAGTTAAAACAGGTGTCCAGTTTTGAGATTCTGCATACTTTAATGTATCGCAACCACTGGCTGCACCGCGATTTGTATTTATTACAACAGGTCTTTTTCCTTCAATCAATGTTACAACCGAAGAAGGTTTTCTTTGTGCTGATAAAGAATTGGCAAGCAGTAAAAAAACAACAAACCATAAAGGCTGCAAGTAAAATTTTCTCATCAGTATAATTTGTTAGTAAGCGGCAAAGCAAATGCCATATTAAATACGAAACAAAAAACATAGGCGAACGTTAGTTTTTTTCTCGTGTATGTTTTGTTATTTTGTTATATTAGAACAAACTTTTTTTATGATCAAACTACAGGTAATTGGCAATCTTGGAAAAGATTGTGTTACGAATACAGTGAATGGGAAAAATGTAATAAACTTTAGTGTTGCACACACAGAAAGATTCAAAGACAATACAGGTAATCAGAAAGATAAAACGATTTGGGTTGAATGTGCTTATTGGACGGACAGAACCGGCATTGCACCTTATCTGAAAAAAGGAACACAGGTTTATGTTGAAGGAACACCTGATATTCGTACTTATCAAACACAGGATGGCAGGCAAGGCGCTTCGCTTAGTTTAAGAGTGCAGAATGTTCAGCTATTAGGTTCAAGACAGGGAACGGAAAATACAAACGAAAATCCTGATTCAGCTTATCGTTATAACAACAATTATAATACACCACCTGCAGCACCCGCAACGAGTGATATAACAGAACCTTTGGATGATCTTCCTTTTTAACCTGAAGTGAGACTTTTTATATCTCCTGCTTTTGAATAAGGGTTTTTATGGCAATACAAGAAGCGTAAATTCCTGTTCAAGGGCAGGAGAATTTTTATAAAGAATTTGAAGCAATTCTTTTCCAAAACGCGCATAAAAAGAAGAAACATTTTCTGTTCTTTCCTGTAAACTGTTATTAGGAAAAAGATGATCTTTTAGTTTATGGATCTGTCTTTCTTCTGCTTGAAATTTTCTTCGTTCAGCACGCAACATTTTCTTTTCAAGTTCAACCAGTTTTTTTACTGCTTTTGTTTCCAACGCATCAATATGGTGCTGCAAAGTAGTATCAATTTCTCCAGCAATATTTTTTAAATACTGATAAAATGTTTTTGCTTGTTCTGTTTCTTTTGTAAGTGTAAGTTGCTTTGAAGTGTCACGTTTTACAACTTTGTTCAGCAAATCTTGTTTTGGTAAAAAGATATCTTTCAGTTCAAAACCAAGTTTGTTTATTCTTTCTTTTTCAAATGGTTCTATTAATAAAAAAGAATTGCGCAAAATAAGAACAGGATAAGGAACATTAACTGCATCAAAAACATCTTTTAATTCAAGCCAGTAGGCCAGTTCACCTCCGCCGCCGATAAAAGCTATATTCGGTAAAACTGTTTCCTGGAAAACACCTCGTAGAATTACATTACCACTAAAACGTTCGGGATGTGCATCTACTTCCTTCAACATTTCCTCTTCGGTAAAAGCTAATTCTGTATTTTGAATTAAAAATTTTCCATTCCTTACTTCTATCCTTTCTCTTCTATCATCTATCAAATAAAATAAATTGATCTCTCTTCCACCTGCCTGTACTTTATAATGTTGTCCTAATTGTTGTAATGTTTGTCGTACAACCTTATGTGAAAATTGCTGCGTTAATTCTTTCTTTACAACAGGATTGAAAACACGTTTTAGTTCTGCATTATCCGGATTCAATACTACTAAACCAAATTCACTGAACAATGCATTTACAAGTTCGAGGGTGGCCTGCTGAATGGTTGCATTTATCCTGTAACTGGCTTTAAAAATCGAAGTAAGTTCTTCACCATATTTTTCAACGCCGATCTGTCCTTCTATTTTATCTATTAGTTCAATAAAAGCCTTATCGACTTTCATTCTTCCAACAGCACCGGTTTGTTTTGTATTCCATTTATATTCCTGTCCGTTTATTTTTATGTGATTTAATTCATCAAGATCGGCATCTTCACTACCCATATAATAAACCGGAACAAAATTGTATTGAGAAAACTGGCGTGATAAACTCTCCGCCAGTTTTACAGCATGAAGAATTTTATAAATAAAATATAAAGGACCGGTAAAGATATTAGGCTGATGGGCTGTTGTTATCGTAAAAGTATTTTCTTCAGCAAGCAGTTGAATATTATTGCTTGTTTTTTCACTGATTGAAAGATCAGCGTATTGTTTATTTAATTCTTCAACAAGCACTTTCCTGTTTTGAGGAAATTGTTTTCGTGCTTCTATCGCTTCCTCAATTCCTTCCAACGAAACGGGATATTTGTAAAACGGCCTCAGCAATTCATTCTTATCAAGATAATCCGTTACCGTTTTGGAAAAATAATTTGTTTGCTGATAAGGAATCGTTTTACAGATTTCGTTATCGGCTGCTTCAGCATTGCCGGCAGTTGCTAAAGGGTAGTACTGGTTATTGATGTATTGCTTCATTAAACAGTTATGCAGCTTTTATTTCCGTTTCTTTTTTTAGTAAGATACTACCTCGCCTTCAAGATCGTAATCATAAGCTTTCGTGATTTTCACATTTACAAAATCACCAATAGCCAACTTTTCTTTTGACTGGATTACCACTTCATTATCTACTTCCACACTGTCAAATTCAGTTCTTCCCAAATATCTTCCGGCCTCTTTTTTATCAACGATCACTTTAAAAGTTTTACCTACTTTTTCCATGTTCTTTTCCAAAGATATCTCCTGCTGCACTTCCATTATTTCCTGTGCTCTTCTTTGTTTTTCTTCCGGTGTTACATCATCTGCCAAAGTGTAAGCAGATGTTCCTTCTTCATGCGAATAAGTGAAGATGCCTACCCGGTCAAAACGTTGCTGCTGCAAAAAATCTTTCAGATCATCTACGTCATCCTGCGTTTCGCCTGGAAAACCTGCAATCAAAGTAGTACGTAAACAAATACCTGGCATTTTCTCCCTGATATTTGCGATCAGTTCTTCCATTTCTTTTCTGGAGCTTTGCCTGCGCATAACTTTCAACATTTTATCACTTGCATGTTGCAAAGGCATATCCAGATAATTACAAATGTTTTCTTTTTCACGCATAACATCAAGCACTTCCAATGGAAATTTATTGGGATAAGCATAGTGCAACCGAATCCATTCAAGACCTTTAACATTGGATAATTTATCAAGCAAATCAGCAAGCATCCTTTTTTTATACAGATCCAGGCCATAATAAGTTAACTCCTGCCCTATCAGCATAACTTCTTTTACACCTTTCTGTACAAGCGTTTCTGCTTCTTTCACCAATTCTTCTACAGGTTTGCTTATATGCTGGCCACGCATTAAAGGAATGGCACAAAAAGCGCAGGTTCTGTTGCAACCTTCGCTAATCTTTAAATAGGCATAATGTTTAGGTGTACTTAATAACCGTTCACCCAATAATTCTTTCTTATAATCCGCATTTAATTGCTTCAATAATAAAGGAAGTTCAAGTGTACCAAACCACGCATCTACTTCCGGTATTTCTGATTGCAGGTCGCTGCGGTATCTTTCACTCAGGCAACCGGTAACATACACTTTATCCAAACGGCCTTTTTGCTTTAATTCAACCTGCTCAAGAATGGTGTTGATACTTTCTTCTTTGGCTTTATCAATAAAGCCACAGGTATTCACTACCACAATGTTATGATCAAGTTTTTTATTTTCATGCGCTACCGCGATATCATTTGCTGAAAGTTGGCCGCTCAGCACTTCACTATCCACCAGGTTTTTACTGCAACCAAGTGTGATGATGTTCACCTTATCTTTTTGTAATGTTCTTGCCTTCATAAAGAGCGCAAAGGTAATTCGCCGTCAATGAAGTATAAAAAATCAAATACGAAGTAAGCGTTAAGATATTTTTATTACTGATGCTTGTAGCATGTTATTCAAACAGTAAAAAACCGGAAGCATTATTACCCTCCGGTTTTTGTACGTTTAGCCTTTCAGCTATATTCTTGTATCTTTCCCTTTATACAACCGTCTCCTCAGGCTGAGGCGTTGTAGCAGCATAACCTTTTTGAGCAAGCATTTCGCCCATCGGCAAATAAGCGTGATTATCAGCAGGCGCCCAGGTTGCCAGTCCATCCACATAACGGTTGAACATGCAAAAGGCTGCAGCGATCAGTACCGTGTCATGTATTTCTTTATCTGTAGCACCAGCGTTTCGTGCTGATTGTACGTCTTCTGGCGTAACATTTTTACCACCTTTTTGTACCTGCTTTCCGATTTGCAGCAATGCTCTCAGCTTATCAGAAACAGGTGTTTGCCGTAAATTTTGTTTGATATCATCAATTAATGATACACCAGCATTCAGATGAGCTGCGGCAACCGCAGCATGAGTGGTATGACAAAAATGACAATCATTCCAATGGGAAACAGATGCAGCGATTATTTCTCTTTCACCTTTGCTGAGAGTAGAATCGGCAGTAAGTAAAACTTCCGCAAGATCATTTAATGGCTTAGCTGTCTCAGGGCTATAATGCAACAGGCCAACAATACCGGGAAGGTCTTCATTATTTAATTTTATATGTGCCATTATTTTTTGAATAAATG